>CAZUGK010000202.1:0-1044 GCA_964619815.1 uncultured Clostridiaceae bacterium
CTTCAAGTCATACGTCATAAGGCATATATAGTCAAGATATTTCATGAGCTCAGGTAATTCAACGCTTTCCACATAGTAGATATCGGCTCCCGCAGCTATGGTAAGCAAGTAATGTCCTGTACCAATTGAGTCCAGGCTTTTTCTTACTTCTTCACAAAGCAAGGTGAAATTATGCTTATCCTCCGGGCGGCAATTTGCCCCGTTTGAAGGCACACACGGATATTCCCAGTCAAAGTCAACGCCATCAAAATGATATTTTGTTATCATTTCCGCGCATGACTCACCTACTTTCTTACGGAGCTGTTCTGAAGCACAACATTCTGTGAAAGCATCAGGCTCTTCAGGAACGATGGATACTACTATTTTAATGTCAGGATTCCACGAACGTATCTCATTCATGTTTTTAATTATTTCAAGATGCTCAACTTCAATACTTCCATTAATTCTGAGGTAGCCAAAAGCCACATTAATATTGGTTAGCATCATGGCATCAGCTTGTGTAATTGTACCGGTATTTCCGACATATCCTAGAATAACTTTTTTTGGCATTTGAATCTCCTCATATAAACAGATAGCCGGCAGCCATTCCTGACAGCCGACTATCCGCAATTATTATTTATTTCATACCCATGGCTTTCTGACGCATCTCAACGAGTTCGTTAATCTTGAGCTTATCCAACTGTTTCAGGTATGCATCCCAATCTTTCTCAATGTCAACCTGACCGGAAATCCATTCAGCAGTCTTCTGCTTCAGATAATTCTCAATTGCTGTCATTGAGTCAGCCATCTTGGTGGAATCTTCTGCTGATACCCACACATCAGGAATTACCTTGGTCAGATAGGGCTCATACAATTTGTCAACAACAGGCTTCTCTTGATAAACAGGAACATCTTCCTTAATCTTAAACCCTGCTGGAGTGTATCTCGGTAATGACTGAGGGAAAAGATTGCCCCAGTCGTATTCTTTTTGCTGTTCTTTGGTCAGTGTTGTTGTGTCAATCTTTCTGTATCCGCCGTCATCTGTCTTGAAGAGCGTAATGTCAA
>CAZUGK010000202.1:1054-2395 GCA_964619815.1 uncultured Clostridiaceae bacterium
GAACAGATTATCCCACCAGCGAACTATAACCTCGGGATTCTTTGCCTTGTCTGTTATAACCGCCTGGTATTTCAGGACAGTTGTTCCATAGGTGTTGCGCAGGTATACCGGCTTGTCTGACCCGCCTGTCAGAACAGGCACCGGCTCCCAGTTAGGAGTTACTCCTGGATCGTAAGGCATAATATCGGAGCTTGCATACATAATGCTGGTACCGTAAATGTCCTTCGCTCCTTTTGCTTTCCACTGGGATGAATCCTGAGTAAAGATTTCTTTATCGATTAAGCCTTTTTTGTAGAGATCTGAGAGCCATTTCATACCTTTTTTATATTGCTCGGTGTTAGCCCCGAAAGCAAGTTTGTCTCCATCCATTGTGAAACCGTATTTATCTACCGATACTCCGAAATAACCGGCCAGCAGTCCAAGATTTTTATTATCCGGGCCTGTAGTAAACGGTATTTCATCGTTCGGATTTCCGTTTCCATTGGCATCCTTATCCTTGAATGCCTGCAGAACCTTTTCAAATTCCTCTACTGTTTTTGGAACCTCCATACCTACGTTTTTAAGCCATTTTGTATTTATAAACGGATTAAAAGGAACATATGGAGCCTCAAGAGCATATGGAATTGAATAGATATGTCCATCAGGAGTTGTCATTGTATTTCTGACGCCTTCCAGACCAAGTATTTCGGTAATCTTGGGGGCATAGTCCTCATAATATTTATCCAGCGGTATATAAACCCCTTCATCCATACCAAGAGTTAAAATATCTTGCTCTTTCAGAGTCCAGCCTCCGATACAGTCAGCATAGTCGCCGGAATTCAGAGCAAGAGCAAGCTTTTCTTGTGCTACTGTGTAAGGATATTTCTGAAGATTTACTTTTATACCGGTTTGTTTTTCCAGAATAGGGAGCATGACATAGAGATCATCCTCCTGACCATCGTCAACAAACAAAGTAAAGGAATATGAGCCCGGGTCAACGATTGGCAAGCCTTCCTTGTACATAACGCCGTTGACTTTTTCCCTGCCGCCGCTTGTTGAATCAGCAGTGGAGCTTTGGCTGGCTGTGCTGGTGCTGCTGTCAGTAGTGGCTCCTTTGCCGCCGCATCCGGCAAGCATGGATACAGCCAGTGTTAAAGCCGTAATAGCCGTAAAAATCTTTCTGATTTTCATAAAAACCCTCCTCTTAATAATTTTCTAAATAAGTATTATTATGCTAAACGCCTAAAATCATTATTTAAATTTCAGGCAATTTAAACCTGTATCAGTGAACAAGGCTCTTATCCCTTCACCGAGCCTATCATAACACCCTTAATAAAATATTTTTGAACAAATGGGTACAAG
>CAZUGK010000202.1:2426-5939 GCA_964619815.1 uncultured Clostridiaceae bacterium
CCGCCATTTCCTGAACCGTAACAGACCCTCGACCCAGCTGGTCGGCATTTTGTACCAGAATGGAGCGCAATACCAGTTGGAGCGGAAACAGTTTCTTATCCGAGAGATAGAGCAATGCCGAAAAATAGGAATTCCAGTGACCAATGCCGTAGAACAGAACCAGTATGGCTATAATGGCGGAAGAGAGCGGTAGAGCTATCTTGAAAAAGAACCGCGTATTTCCGCAACCGTCAATCTTGGCCGCCTCAAGCATCTCAAGTGGCAAGCTAGTTTTAAAAAATGTCCTTGCGACAATCATGTTATATACGCTCAATGCCCCGGGAACGATAAGAGCCCACATAGTATCCAATCCAACTGTATCCTTTACCACCAGATATGTTGGCATCATACCGCCACTGACAAACATTGTTATCAGATAGAAAACCATAACAAAGCGGTTACCTGCAAAATCATTACGGGATAATGCGTATGCCGTAGGAAGAGTGACACCCAGATTTAGCAGCGTTCCGCAAGTGGTATATATCAGAGAATTTAAGAATCCCCGCATAACACTGTCGTTTTTAAAAACCTCCAAATAACCATCAAATGTCACTCTGATGGGAATGAAAGTGACATCCCCTCCCGCTACCGCCTTAGGATCACTGAAGGATGAAATAATGATGAAATAGAGCGGATACGCGACACTCAAAAAAATGATGGTAAGTAAAATAAAATTTACCGTATCGAAAATCACATCGCTTCTGCTGCGTCCAATTGCTTTCGTTACTCTAATCTTTGAAGACATGTTGACCCCTCCTTACATCAAACTGTTGCCGGACAACTTATCTGAAACCCGGTTGACAGTGATGAGCAATATCGCATTTACTACTGAGTTAAAAAGACCGATGGCAGTCGAATAGGATATGTCATTCTGCAGCAGACCAACTCTGTAGGTATAGGTAGAAATAATTTCCGAAACTCCGAGGTTCAGATCGTTCTGCAAAAGGAACGCCTTTTCAAAGCCGACGGACAATATGCTTCCGCAGCTGAGAATCAGCAATATTGTTGCAGTGGGAAGGATGCTTGGAAGATCAATGTACATAATACGCTGAAGCTTGCTGGCACCGTCCACAATAGCTGCCTCATGAAATTCGGGGCTGACGCCGGCAAGTGCGGCAAAGAAAATGACTGAATTCCATCCGGTATTCTGCCAGATTCCCGACCAGACATATATATGACGCCACATACCCTTTTCACCCATAAAGTTGATAGAATCTATTCCAAAAACCCCAAGCATATTGTTAATAATACCCACACTTGGAGATAGAAACAGCAGCAACATACCGCACATAACAACTGTTGAAATAAAGTTGGGTGCGTAGGTAACAGTCTGAATAATCTTACGGTAACGCTTATGCCTGAAGGAATTGAGCATTAGAGCAAGTATTATCGGAATAGGAAAACCTGCAATTAAAGAGTAAATACTGACCGTAAACGTATTTGTAAGTGTTTCTATAAACTGCGGAGAATTGAAAAACCGCTCGAAGTGATCCAACCCCACCCATTTACTGCCCCAAATTCCCTTTCTTGGAGAAAAACGCCGGAATGCGATTTGGATGCCATACAGCGGTACATAGCTGTATATGAAGGTAATAATCATGCCAGGGATGACAAAAAGCCAGAGATCAAAATTTTGCCTTAAGTTTCTGACAAATTTGCTTTTCTTTTTGGTAGTCGTGGTAGTCGGAGCAATGGAATTACTCATTGTTGTTGCCTCCTTGCCTTTTGATAGGATTAATTAATGATAGATTAATATGTTAATAAGATTTAACAACTTGCTTTTAACGCTTTAAACTTGTATAGATTATCCATCTGTAATTTTAACATTGTTAACAAATGTTAACGTGATATTTTAAAGCAATTAAAACTCGTGTTAACAAAACTATATCCCCATACGGAAAATTTGTCAATACTTTTAACATATTTTATTAATATTTTTCTTAATGTTTTGGTTAATTTCACAACTACATATTATTTTCTACCTATTTTTGTTTATTTGTAGAATTTAATCCATTTTTAACACTTCGTTAAATTTTAACGTTAAATTTTGAACAAAATATTAAGAATTTTATTGCCTTTTTTCTTTTATTATGATATGTTTAACTCAATAAATAAACGAAACTTAACATATTGAATGTGAATGCATCGATTAAGTTAAGAAGATAGAGAGGTAGACAGGGGCAATGAAAAAAAATATGCTGCAACAGTTTGCGGATTCACTATCCCTTTCCAGAGTCACAGTCTGGAAGGTCCTCAACAATAGACCAGGTGTGGCTCCGGAAACAGCTAATCGCATCCGTATGGCTTATGATAAATTTAATCAGGGATGCAGTCCGGACGAAGCCGGTATAAATAACTTTGATACTAATATAGAAAGTGTCTCGCTTCTCATTTCCCGGGCCGATTCATCAGCTTTCTGGATGAATATAGTTGATCAGATAGCAAGCGAGCTGCACTTGAACAAAATCAGACTCAACTATATTCCAGTTGATGTGATAAAAACCCCGCTTTCGAATCTCCCTGAGATGCTTCACCCGGACAATACAGACGGCATCATTGTGATTAATATCTATGATGAGGCCCTTATATCTACTCTTGCTTCAATAGACTTGCCCAAAGTTTTTTTTGATACCATCCCAGGCCATACGACAGATGACCTTCAAGGTGATCTTATCCTTCTGGAAGGTGAGCGAACAATGGAAGCTATTACAAAACGCTTAATCAGCAAAGGATGCAGACGCATCGGCTTTATTGGCGACATTCATTATGCTCAAACAAATCTGCTCCGATGGAATGGGTATGTTAAAGCAATGGAAGGCAGCGGACTTCCAATAGACAGCACTCTATGCCTTACAAAATCTATTGATAAAGACTCCTACCGGGAAGACATCGGCACTTTTTTAGATGAGTTAAAGACTCTGCCCGATGCCTTTGTATGTGCTAACGACTTTGTTGCCTTTCTGGTTTTGAGTCTGCTGAATGAGCGGCGCTGCCGCATTCCCGATGATTTGATCCTTTCAGGGTATGATGATTCAAAAGAGTTTCTGCTGGATCACCATGGAATTACAACTGTCCATGTCCAAAATGCCATGCTCGGAAAGAGGATGGTAAACCAGCTTTTTTACCGGATTCAGAATCCAGAGGCTGATTTTGAAGAAATTCAGGTAAAACCTAAAATTATATTTCGCCCATAGGAGGTAGAACACATGAATATATCTCAAGATGAAGCTGCATTCATACCGGAGGTGGAAGTTGTAGAACAAGGTGTTCACAATTATAGTTCCTCCGATACTTATGTAAAACCTACAGAGCCACTTTTACAGGAGCGACTGGAATGGTTCCAGGATCAGAAGCTGGCGCTGATGGTACACTGGGGACTTTATTGTGAGCTGGGCATGGTAGCGTCATGGGCTCTCAGCGATAAAGATGGCGAGTGGTCCCGACACCAAGTAAATTGGACGGATGACCCTGAGA
>CAZUGK010000203.1:0-522 GCA_964619815.1 uncultured Clostridiaceae bacterium
TCCTTCATATGCAGGTCTGGGAATGATGGGAGAAGGATACACAACCTTTACTATAGCGAGCCCTACAGGGGAAGGCCTTACATCAGCCAGAAGCTTTACAAGACAAAGAAGGTGCGTATTAAGAGATGGCTTAAGGATTATATAGCCGGAATCAGGTGACCATGATGAATAGTGAGATTGATTTGAGAGAAGTGATTCAGGCCGCTGTACTTCAACATTTAAGACAGCAATATAAAAATTGTATGCTTATTCCGGTTGGTATTTCTAACAGACATATTCATCTTTGCAGGCAGCATGTAGATTTATTGTTTGGTGAAGAGTATAGTCTTACAAAGCTTAAAGCTTTGTCCCAGACAGGACAGTATGCAGCAAAGGAAACTCTTACTATTAAAGGCCCGAGAGGGAACATATCAGGTGTCAGAATATTAGGGCCTGAAAGGGAACAGAGCCAGATAGAAATCATGCTTAGTGATACCTATATTCTTGGTATAAAAGGGCCTGTCAGAGAATCCGGAGATCTGG
>CAZUGK010000203.1:532-3778 GCA_964619815.1 uncultured Clostridiaceae bacterium
TCTGGAAAATACACCGGGAATAGTAGTGGATGGTCCAAAGGGCTCTATAAAGCTGAATTCTGGAGTTATAGCTGCACAAAGACACATTCACCTGAGTCCGGAGGATGCACAGCTATCAGGCTTAAAGGACAGGGATATTGTGACAGTAAGAACGAAAGGTAAACGAGACCTTTCCTTTGGAAATGTAATAGTTAGGGTTCACCCATCCTTTGTGACTGAATTTCATATAGACATGGATGAAGCAAATGCTGCCGGGATTGTAAAGGGTGATTATGTAGAAGTTGTCAGGTAATATATTCCTGATAGCGTAGATGAATAATTTAAGGGGGTATAAACATGGCAAGTTATTTATTGGGATTAGACTATGGTACAGGTGGTGGAAAGGCCTGCATTATTGATGAGGATGCAAACGTTCTTGCCTATGCATATAGAGAGTACCCAATCTATACTGATAAACCGGGCTGGTCAGAGCACAATGCCGAGTTATATTGGAAGGTTGCCTGTGAAGTAATTAGGGAGTGCCTTCAAATTGCAAAGGTAGACCCAAAAGATATCAAAGGGATTGGTACATCGTCAGCACTTCCGTCAATGGTTATGGTTGATCAGACCCATAGTCCCATTAACAGAGCCTACAATTTGATGGATCGCAGGGCAACCGAGGAAGTCAAGTGGTTAATGGATAATATAGGTACAGAAAAAATATTTGCTGTTACAGGAAACAGGCTGGAGGATCATCCGGAAATAGTTAATCTAATGTGGGAGAAAAATAACAGACCCGAGTCCTTCGAAAAAATATATAAAGCATTGACAATAGATGGGTTCATAAGATTGAAGCTGACCGGAAAATCAACTGCCAGTTATTCTTCTGCAGCGTTTTATGGTGTTTATAATATTCACAAGAGAGAATTTGATAAAGATATGCTAAATCAAATCGGAATAGACTACAATTTAATGCCGGCTTTATTCCCTTCAGAAGAATTGATTGGAGAAGTAACTGCTGAGGCTGCACAGGAAACCGGCCTGGTACAGGGAATACCGGTTTGCGCAGGTCAGGTGGACTGCAATGCAGGCTGGATAGGTGGCGGAGCTATAAATGAAGGTGATATCCAGATGAATTTAGGAACTTGCGGAAACTTCGGTATTATTCATAAGGATCCCAACTTCCTTGACAGCATGATTAATTTTCCTTATACAATAGATCCAAAAAACACTTATATAACAGTTCCGACTACTACTACAGGCGGTCAGTTGCTAAGGTACCTCAGAGATAATTTTTCTCAGCTGGAAGTTGCAATGGAGAAAGTAGTTAACATAAACACATATCAATATCTTGATATGGAAGCTGAGCAGGTTAGTCTTGGAAGTGACGGATTGATTGTTCTTCCATATCTAATGGGAGAAAGAACCCCTATATGGGATAACGATGCCAGAGGAGTAATATTCGGACTATCACTAAATCATACGAAGGCTCATATTGTCAGAGCAATGATGGAAGCTGTAGCCTTTGCGCTTTATGACTCTTTTAAAATTATAAAGGATTCCGGAAAGAAAATTAACTATCCGATTGTTTTAAACGAAGGCGGGGCAAAAAGCAAAATATGGAGAAGGATAATAACTGACGTGTTTAATGTTCCTACAACTCTGGTTAAAAGCAGGGTTGGTGCTCCATACGGTGATGCTGTTCTAGCTGGAGTAGCAACCGGAATATTTAAAGACTATTCCATCGCACGTGATAAAACAGAATATATTGACCTGATGGAACCTATTAAAGAAAATCATGAAAAGTATATGGAGATTTTTGACTTGTATAAGAAACTCTATAGCAGCCTAAAAGGTAATTTTAAAGAATTGACAGAGTTAAAGAAGAAGCTCTACTAGTCATTTGATGTTTTGGAGGTAGTTAAATTGGATTCGGATAAAATAGAATATATTGTTCAAATGGCAACAAAAAGAATACAGTCACAAAGCCCTCACAATATGAAAAAAGCAATAATAATTCTTGAAGGGTATCTAGATGAACTGGCGGTACTCGAAGATATAAAAGTCAGCCTTGCAGAATACAAATTAACTCTCCTCGTTATTAAGCCTATTGCAGTTGCAGAAACTTATGAAGCCTTTGGAAATGTTCTTTATTCAAAAAATTTAAACACAGATACCGATAGGCTTATAGAAGAGTTCGATTCGGTAGTACTACCTAATCCTTCACTGAACAGTATATCAAAGATAGCTCATATTATACTTGACGGATTGATACCTGAACTTGTATTTGCAGCATTACAGCAAGGAAAAAAGGTCCTGATAAATGATACTTTGAATAATAAAAAAATCAACAGATTATCTATTCCATTAAAACAAGAGGCCCAAAACCTGGTGAGCAAGCTGATAGGATATGGAATTACAAAAACTGATTTTTGTAATAGGGAGAGTTCGTCACAAGACACCTCCATAGGTGAAATTAAGCCCGGACGGGTATTGTCTCTAAGAGACATAGAAGATGCAAATTCAAAAGAGGCTGAGATAATTATAAAAAGAAATACTCTTATAACTCCACTGGCAGCAGATTATATTAAGGAAAAGAAAATAAATTTGAGATTTATTTAGTGGGAGGTAGCATGTTTTACGGCAGAGTGGTCGGCAAGATTGTTTCCACCAAAAAAGTTGAAAAATTAAGGGGTTTAAGGCTTCTTGTAGTTCAAAAAGTCAGCCACAATGGAGAGGAGCAGGGCGAGCCCTTAATTGCTGTTGATTTTGTAAGCGCCGGCGTTGGGGACTTCGTATTCCTTGCTAAAAGTAAAGATTCAGCTTTTCCTCTCAAGGACAGATTAACACCTGTTGACGCCGGAATTGTTGGAATTATCGACCATATACATCTCAAAAGTGACAAGTGAAAAGTGCAGCGGAGGTTTTATGATTATTGCAGAAGTTATTGGAGTTGTTGTATCAACAATAAAGGAACAAAGCTTAACAGGACAAAAGCTATTGATAGTTCAGGATATTAACGACCGGGGAACAGATAAATCCATGATTGCAGTAGACTCAGTGGGTGTTGGGATTGGAGAGGTTGTTCTGGTGGTCAATGATGGTGGGGCTGCAAGACAGGCTATTGCATCTGAGTCTGCTCCGATAAATGCTGCCATTGTAGGTGTAGTGGATTATCCTGAGAAGGTATGTTAGCGAGAGGGAGGTTAATGTGGCAGAATTCAAGAATTTTAAGCTTTTTCTCCCCAAGACAACGCTTATTGGTAC
>CAZUGK010000203.1:3788-4678 GCA_964619815.1 uncultured Clostridiaceae bacterium
GTTGGAAAAGCTGGGAAATGAGCTGCAGAGCAGAGAGTTAAAAAGATGCCTTATTGTTACAGATAAGTATATGGTAGACTCGGGAGTAGCCGATAATATATCCGCAACACTAAAGAATTACAATATTCAGGCTTGGCTATATAGCAGTGTTAAACCTGATCCTACAATAGCCCAGGTAAAGGACGGCGTAAGTGAGTTTATAAATAATCAATGCGACTCAATAATTTCGCTGGGTGGGGGGAGCCCTCACGATTGCGCAAAGGGAATCAAACTTGTTTTAGAAAAAAGTAAACTCGTTGATAAATCAAACATAATTTTAACTGCCATAAATACAACAGCGGGAACTGCCAGTGAGGTTACCAGGTTTGCCATTATTAAGGATGAAGAAAGAAAGTATAAGCTTTCGCTTATAGATGAATCCATAATACCTGATATTGCGGTAGATGATACTGAATTAATGGTTAACATGCCTCCAAAGCTCACTGCAGCTACAGGTATGGATGCATTAACCCATGCGATAGAGGCATATGTAGCAAAGGATAGAAACTATTTTACTGATTGTACGGCTATAAAAGCTATAGAGTTGATTGACAAATATCTTATAAAAGCATACAAAAACGGAAAAAATTACGAGGCAAGAGAAGGTATGGCTTACGCTCAGTATCTGGCAGGGCTGGCTTTTTCAAATGCCGGGCTGGGTTTGGTGCATGCAATGGCACATCAGCTGGGAGGCTTATATGGACTGCCTCATGGATTATGCAATGCTGTTCTCCTTCCATATATAATACATGTAAATATTGATGCAGCATATACTTCGTATGCAGTAATAGCAAAAACTATAGGACTGTGTGAAAAAGCTACACCGGATAAAACAGCATCAAGAATTTTGG
>CAZUGK010000203.1:4688-5927 GCA_964619815.1 uncultured Clostridiaceae bacterium
GTTAATTATATCAAGTCTATAAATAAGCAGCTCCAGATACCTTCCACAACAAGAGAACTGGGTGCTAAGTATGAAGACTCTGAAACTTTGGCAAAGATGGCTTTGGCAGATCCTTCTTTAAAAATGAATCCTGTGGAATTAAGTGAAACTGAACTGGTAAATTTATACCGGCAAATATATAAAGGTGCGTTATAAAAATAAGGGGGTAAATACTATTATGAAAAAAACAACATTTGGATTAATCGTAACGACAAGAGGCTTCTTCAACCCAAAGCTGGCGGAAGAAGGAAGAAAAGAACTTGTTTCAAAAATGGAAGCAATGGGCTATGACTACGTTGTACTATCAGAAAATGATACAAAGTACGGTGTAGTTGAAACATTGGATGACGCAAAAAAATGTGCAAAACTATTTAAAGAAAATAGTGAAAAGATTGATGGTATCATTGTATGTCTGCCTAATTTCGGCGATGAGGTTGGAGTTGTAAGTGCTTTACACATGGCTAAATTAGATGTTCCTGTGCTTGTTCAGGCATGTGATGATGACCTTGATAAAATGGACCTGGCCCATAGAAGAGACTCCTTCTGCGGTAAACTATCAGTTTGTAACAATCTAAATCAATATAAAATTAAATTTACTAATACTACACTTCATACTTGCGCAATTGACAGCAAGGAATTTACAGAAGATATTAAATACTTTGAGAAGGTTTGTAGAGTTGTACGAGGTCTGAAGGGATCAAGAATCGCACAAATAGGTGCCAGGCCGGCAGCTTTCCAGACTGTCCGTTACTCAGAAAAACTCCTGCAGGATTCGGACATACAGGTTATACCTGTCGATATGTCTGAAATTATGGCAATGGCACAGAGCTTCGGAGATGAGGATATTGTCAAGAGTAAGGTTGCGGAAATAAAGGCATACGGAAAAATACCAGCCTGCATCAATGAGGCAAATATCTTAAAATCAGCTAAGCTTAATCTTGCTATGGAAAAATGGATGAAAGAAAATGAGTGTGTAGCAGGTGCAGTGCAATGCTGGTCTTCAATACAGGAAAACTATGGCTGCGCAGCATGTCTACCAATGAGTATGCTTGGAGAAAGTAGTATACAAATGGCATGTGAAACAGATGTAACCGGTGCTGTCACAATGTATGCGCTTTATCTTGCATCATTAGAACCATCAGGGTATCTCGATTGGAATAACAATTACCTCAACGATAGAGATAAGTGTGTAGCAATACA
>CAZUGK010000204.1:0-2141 GCA_964619815.1 uncultured Clostridiaceae bacterium
CATACGACAAAATAAGGTTTTTGGATTCTATAGGAAAGCCTGTGCCTTTCATTGCAAAAGAAAGGAATAATCAGGCCATTCTGATACCGGCCTCTGCACTTGATTCCGGGGAGACTTATACTGTGCATATTCCTGCTGAGGCATATCAAGACGCTGACGGTGGGAAGTGTGATGACTACAGATTTAGCTTTTCCACAGCAGCAAGGCTTGGCACAGATTCCTATAAAATAGATTCTTCAGCAGAGTGGTTTGTAAATAATGCCATTCAATTGAATACGGATAGGATTGAAAAAGCCTTTACCTTGGCCAAGCATCAGATTCGTTCCTATAAATGGGACTTTGGCGATGAATCAAGCGGAACCGGCAAAAACCCCGTCCATATATATAAAAAAGTGAGAGAGTACCGAGTAGCTCTAGAGATAGTAGATGACAAAGGGTTTTCCTATGAATTTGCTCATTCAATAGAAATAGCAGAAGCTGCTGTTTTGGAAATGACGGTGATACCGCCAAAAGACGACATTGTGTATACCGGCGGCAGAAGTAGACCAAAGCTGACCTACAATGTCCGCCTTGAATACAACGGAAAATTTGTTTCTGGAGAAAGCATCAAACCCAATCTTTATAAAAACGGTAGGATTCATAGGACCTATCCTGTAATCACCGCCGGTATGGGTGATAATTCATATGTATTTACTTTTGAACCGGATCCTTCTCTTAACGGAACCTATGAACTGGTATTCACCTATACAGGCCAACCTGAAAAGAAGGAAATCCGCGTGCCTGTTACTATTTACGGTGAACCTGAGCTCGGGTATCCGAGAATAAGACTATATGATACCGATTCACGCAGCTTTTTTGAAGGAGAATATGCAAGTATTGAGGTCGACGGTATAAAAACCTATGCGATAAAAGAATGGGATAGTAAGCTAAACAGCTATTACTACAGGATTACTGAGCAATTCAATCTCTATGAGCCTTATCCGATTAAAATAGCAGGATGGGAGCTGAAGACCGGGTATATCTCCGCCAGAGATGCTTCCTACGAACCGATAACGGTAACGGGGAAACTTGCAAAGCCCGGAATTAACAACATTACCAACAGCCTGACCGGCGAGGAAAGAATAGAAGTCATAGAGGGCGTAAATACAGGTCAAGTAACCTTTACTTTGGATGGGGCCTGGATGGGTCTTGACAAAGGCTATTACGAAATTAAAACCGATACTGATAGAATCAGCCGCACTTCCAACTCAAGCAGGTTTACATTGAACCCAAGCCTTGATCTTCGGGCAGGAGAGCGTTTAATGGCCAGGATGGTTTCAAATGAAGGGGTAAAATCTCCGTGGAAGTATCTGGCGGTATATGTGCTAAAAAAACCGTCATTTAGGGGCTTAGACATGGATGTCAGCTATGTGGATGGCAAATACCGCCTCTCTTCACCTGCAGGATTAAAAGGGTTCTTGGGAGATGGAATTCCCCTGCTGGATGACATACCCCTTTTGGACGGAGGAAGTTTTGGCATCGGAGGCAGCGCGCCAACCTTCAGCGGCTATTTGGATGAATCCGGTCGAGAAGCGATATTGACCTTTAGTGGCGGAGGGGGATACAGGAAAACAACGAAAAAGACCACCGATACTAAGATCAAAAAACTTAAAAAGATAGTTTCTGCCGGCTATGAGGTTGAAGCGGTAATCGATGGCGAGCTGTACCTATATTATGATAGTCAGGCAAAAAAATGGAAGCTAGGCTTCGCAACCATAGACTTGAACGGGTATGGAGGTTATTCCTGGACAAGGGGCTACAAAATCCCTGTAATTGATGTCGGTGTTGATGCGACACTCAGAATGGGAGCAGATGTATGGGGAACTCTTGAAATAGACAATAAGGGTAGTGAAACCGAATACAGTGGAATTATAGGCATTGGTCCTGTGGTTGAAGTGTCGGTACAGCTAGGTGCGGATTGGGTAAATGTCACAGGTTCTGTCAAGGGCTATATCCCTGCGGAAGTTCATTTCCCCACCGGGTATATCGGTGCTGATATCAGAATCACAGCCAAAATCACCGGTAAATTCTTATTATATACACAAACACTCTATGAGAAGGATTTATTGAGTGAACATTGGGATAACGGGAAGAAAAAGCTG
>CAZUGK010000204.1:2151-5879 GCA_964619815.1 uncultured Clostridiaceae bacterium
CTGATGCTGAGGGCAGTAGCGCCTTTGGAGGAAGAGTCCGGTACCGAAAGCTCCGGTCTGATGCCGATGTCAAGAGACTATCTGAACAGGGAGTCCATATGGTTGACCGGCGATTCAGCTCAGTTCAAAGGACTGATGGCTATTCAAAGTACGGCGACGGACCAAAACAATCCACAACAGGTTCTTATGCTGGAAAATATGTACCCTGATGCGGAGGTTGAACTGGTTCGAAACGGTGATGAGCTCTGGCTGGTATGGACGGACGACAATCCGGAGCGTACTGCCGAAAATCGTACACAAATGAGATATTCGGTACTGAAAGACGGCATATGGAGCAGACCTGCATGGATCGGACTGGACGAAACCGCCGATTTTACCCCTGTATTAGCAGCCACTGGAACCGGAACACTGATGGCGTGGCAGAACATCAAGCAGGTAGTAAAAGAACAAGACGGGCTTGGTGCACTGATTAAAAGCGCGGAGATAACAGTTACTGGCAGTGCGTACAGTTCGGCTGGCAATGGGCCTACACTAATAACGCTGACCGACGACGATAAATTTGACCACTCTCCAAAACTTGCAGCCGATGGTGAAAACGCGCTTTTGGTGTGGACCAAATCCGAGGGATTAGGGGTTACTTTCGGCTCTGATATGGAAAAATACCAGTCGCCTGCAGACAGTGACAGTATGTTTTTCTCAGCTTGGAATGGTAGCACGTGGAGCTCACCTACGCAAATTGAAGGCTCTCTACCAACAGTCCTCAATTCCAGCTTATGTATGCATGGCGGGCAAGCGCTTCTGCTCTATATCCTTGATATGGATAGTGACCTGTCAACGCAGGAGGATCGGGAAATCTTCGCAAGAATTTATGACGGTGGGTTATGGGGCGAATCGATACGTTTTACAGACAACCAGGCAAACGACTTTGATCCTAAAGCAGTCTATGCTAATGGAAATTGGTTCATCACATGGTGTCAGGACGGTAAGCTCGCGTATCAGGTAGGGCTTTCTGGAGAAACCAAAACTGATAAATTTATTCAAAATTTGAATAATGGCTTTGAACTTATTTCAGGACGTGGTGAAAAACAGCAGATAGCTATTGTCTACAGGCAGCCTGGTGAAAATAACGCAAGGGAGCTTTCAGCATCCTTATATGATATGGACAGCGGGGTGTGGAGTGGTGAAATTCCGCTTACACATGCCGAAGAGTATGTGAATTCCTTCAGTCCGGTATTCACACCGGATGGTAAGCTCAGCGTGGCTTATTCCAATGCGCAAATAATTACTGAAGTTATTAACGGTGTTGAGCAGCAAAATATCAGTGATAAGGTCGACCTGCGTACCTTGACCTATACCCCGGTGCATGATCTGGCTCTTTCAACGGAAGATGGTTTGCGTCTGTCTTCTGGGATTCCGGTGCCGAATACCATAAATACTGTATTAGTAACTTTAATGAACGAAGGAGATTTTTCGGAAAACGCAATCGTTGAATTATATGACGGAAACCCTGCAAACGGAGGAGTAAAAGTAGCAGAAGCAGCCCTGGAGAAGCCTCTGACTGCACGTTCCTACACAGAAGTAGAAATTCAATGGCTTGTAGGGTCAGAGGAAAAGGATAAATACGAGCTTTATGCCGTTGTCCGCTCCGGAGAAGGCGTACAGGATATAAATACGCTAAATAATACCATAAGCCTGGGTGTTTTGACTACGGATATTGCCATCAAAGATCTGGATTGTGAAAACATAGCCGGAGATGATTACCAGGTGACTGCTGCTGTTGTCAACACAGGCAGTAAAACCGTAGAAGGAATTAAGGTATACCTTGAATCGGCACAAGGCGGAGAGAATTTGAAGACCACAGCGGTAAACCGATTAGAACCTGGACAGAAGGTTGTTTTGGACTTCTTCTTCTCATCCAGCGACGTGCTGGAAGATAAAGACGGTAATATCACCATGACCATGCGCGTAGTCGCTCCTGACGGCGTACAAGAGAGTTCGACAGAAAACAATCTGAGCGAATTTTCTCTTGAAGCAGCCCCGATTGTTGTGGAAACTGTGAATCCCGGACAGGAAGAAGCCAGTGTAGGCATTCAGACTCCACTGATACTCAGCTTTAATATGCAGGTTGATAAAGGAGAGGGATTTGACAGAATCATTCTCGAAGATGAAGAGCTAAACGAAATAAGAATAGACAAAACCCTTGAAGGAGATACGCTGACGTTAATTCCGCAAAGTGATTTGTTACAGGCTACCCAATATACGCTGACAATACCTGAGGAAGCACTTGGGGATTCCTATGGGCATACCCTGAGCGAACCGTATTTCCTTAGTTTTACAACGACAGCCAGCAGTCCGGAGGTAATCTTCTCTTATCCGGGCAGCCTAATGAAGGATACAAGCATTAATACTGACATCCGGCTGAAATACAGTCAGAATATTATGAAAGGTCCTGCATTTGAGGATATTGCACTGTACGGACCTGCAGCTCAGAAACTTCCGGTAACGGTAACCATAAAGGATGAGTGGATACATATTGTTCCTTCGAGTAGTCTGGAGGAAGATACTATATATTCTCTTGTAGTTCCCAGAGGAACAGTACAAAATGACAACGGAGAAGCTCAAGCTGAGGATTTCGAGCTGGAATTTACCACAGCCAAAGCTACCGATAGCAGCGGCCAAGAGCCAAGTAGTTCCGGTGTTGTGCAGCAGGGCTATCAGGTTTCCAGAAAAACCTCAGAAGGTGGAACGACTACTGCAATTGTTTCCATCAATGAACAGGCTGTAATTAGAATCTCAAATCAGTCGGCAGTTACCATAGACCTGACCAAGGAATTGAAGCAGGATGAAATTGTTCAGATTACCATCAATGCCGGCGTGTTGACAAAGCTTAAGAGCTATGGGCTGGGTCTTAACATTATAACAGGAAAAGGTGATCTCTATTTATCAGCAGATTCTATTGCATCTCTATCCAAGACAGGTGCAGATACTGTAACAACAGAACTTGTCGGAGGTGGCAAGCCAGAGGTACAGCTTTCTATGTCAGCCGACGGAAAGCAAATAGAGTGGAGTAATTCCTCTGCGCCATTCACTATATCCATACCTTATGCACCAACCGCGGAAGAACTGCTAAACACTGAAAGTATCATTGTCAACTGCATCATTAGCAGTGGCAATGCATTTATAATACCAGACGGACATTATAACCCGGATACTGGAGTGATAGCTTTCAATGCCGCCAGTTTTGGTCATTTTGCCGTGGATTTCAATAAGGTGAGCTTCGGGGACGTGGAGGATAAAGATTGGTATGCCACAGCGGTAGGTTTTATCGCAGCAAGAGGCATAACTACAGGTACAGGAGGCAATAAATATAGCCCTAAGGCAACACTGACCCGCGGAGATTTCCTTGTGATGCTGATGAGGTCTTACGGTATACTTCCGAGCGAAGATGCAGAGGATAACTTCACCGACGCAGGAAGTACCTACTACACAGGCTATTTAGCCGCTGCAAAAATGCTTGGAATTTCCGCTGGGGTTGGAAACAATATGTTTTCTCCGACAAGAGAAATCACCCGTCAGGAAATGTTTACGCTGCTTTATAATGCCTTGAAAGCTATCGGCAGACTTCCTGAAGGCAGCTCCGGCAAGACACTGGACCACTTCACCGACGCTGGACAGATTGCTGATTGGGCGCAAGAGCCTATGAATTTACTTGTAGAAACAGGAATTAT
>CAZUGK010000205.1:0-5876 GCA_964619815.1 uncultured Clostridiaceae bacterium
AATCCTGAAGGGAGGTGAACTTGATGATTTTTGAGAAGGTTCAGGAGAAAGTAGCTGAACAGCTTGGGGTAGACGCAGACGAGGTTACATTGGAGTCTTCCTTCATAGATGATTTGGGTGCTGATTCACTTGATATAGTAGAGCTCTTAATGGCACTTGAAGAGGAATTTGATATAGAAATACCTGATGAGGAAGCAGAAAAGCTCTCAACAGTTGGCGATGTAGTGGATTACATAAAAAACAATAAATAAAAAATGTCCCGTAAAACGGGGCATTTTTTTTGTATAAAGGAGAGAGGGCATTTGAACGATAGAAGAGTAGTTGTAACCGGTATAGGAATAATATCGCCTGTTGGAACTGGAAAGGAAAAATATTTTCAGAGCCTTAAGGAAGGAAAAAGCGGTGTAGATTATATAACCAGATTTGATACAGAAGGCTTTGATACCAAGATAGCTGGTGAAGTAAAAGATTTCGAGCCTACTGAGTATATTGACAAGAAAGAAAGCCGGAGAATGGACAGATTTACACAGTTCTCAGTTGCTGCTTCCAAAATGGCAGTAGAGGATTCCAAACTTAATATTGAAGAAATAGACAGCAATAGGTTTGGGGTTTGTGTAGGCTCCGGCATAGGCGGTATGGAAACTATGGAAGCCCAGCATGATGTTTTGAGGGAAAAAGGGCCGGGAAGAGTCAGTCCCTTTATGATTCCGATGATGATATCAAACATCGCAGCAGGCAATATATCGATAGCTTTCAAAGCAAAGGGGCCAAATACTACAGTTGTTACAGCATGTGCTTCAGCAACAAATGCAATAGGGGAGGCTTTCAAAACTATTGCGAGAGGTGCTGCGGACATTATGATAACAGGCGGCTCTGAAGCATCCATAACGCCATTATCCGTTGCAGGTTTCTGCGCAATGAAAGCCCTATCCACCAGAAATGATGATCCTAAAGCAGCAAGCAGGCCTTTTGACAAGGACAGGGACGGATTTGTAATGGGGGAAGGTGCCGGAATACTGATATTGGAAGAACTGGAGCATGCAAAAAAGCGAGGCGCAAGAATTTATGGAGAAGTTGCAGGCTACGGCGCCACAGGTGATGCATACCACATAACAGCACCTGCACCTGATGCTGATGGAGCTTATAGAGCGATGCAGATGGCAGTAAATGATGCAGGTATAGATGCAAAGAAAATTGACTATATTAATGCTCATGGAACCTCAACCGGACTGAACGACAAGCTGGAGACCCTTGCTATAAAGAGACTTCTCGGAGAAGATGCGGCCAAGGTGGCAATAAGCTCCACAAAGTCTATGACCGGACATCTACTGGGGGCAGCCGGAGCAATTGAAGCTATAGCTTGCCTGATGGCAATTAATGAAGGTGTAATACCGCCGACTATAAACTATACGACACCTGATGAGGAATGTGACCTGGATTATGTACCAAACAAGGCAAGAAACAGGGAAGTAAAATATGCCCTGTCAAATTCTCTTGGCTTCGGTGGGCATAACGCTACTATTATATTGAAAAAGTACGAATAAATGATATAGTAGAGATTGGGAATAATATTCCACTAGGGATAATTCCCGATCTCTATTTTTATTATTTGATTTTTAACAGGGAGGAATAGAATTGTCTGCTATTGATCCTAAAAGGCTGAAGCATTTGAATGAGTTTGAGAGCATTATAGGATATTCATTCAAAGATATCAGTATTTTAAATAACGCACTTACCCACAGCTCCTTTGTGGCTTCAAAGGCAGATTTCCTTGAGCATAACGAAAGGCTTGAGTTCATAGGGGATTCCATTCTCAGCATGGTAATAAGCCTGCACTTGTACAGCAAGTGTAAAAATTCACCGGAGGGCAGCCTAACAAGATTCAGGGCAGGAATTGTATGCGAGCAGTCGCTTTATAATGCCTCTACCCATTTAAGACTCGGTCAGTATCTACTTTTAAGCAAAGGAGAAGAGAACACTGGCGGAAGAAACAGGGTTTCAATACTTGCGGACGCTTTTGAAGCGGTTATAGCTGCAATTTATCTGGACGGTGGTTTGAAGAAAGCAAAGACTTTCATACTGAGTAATCTGGAGGATATAATCGATGCTTCGGTTGAAAACAAAATATTAAGCGATTATAAATCTTTCCTCCAGGAGCATGTTCAGAAGAACGGTTCAGGAAAGCTGAGCTACAAGCTGCTGAAAGAAGAAGGCCCTGATCACGATAAGACCTTTGAAATCGCATTGTATCTGAACAACACAATGATTGGCAGAGGCGAGGGACACAGCAAGAAGGATGCGCAGCAGGCTGCTGCCAAGGACGCTATAATCAGTCTGGGTGTGAAAAATGAGTAAAAAGCATTATATAATTCCGATATTTGTACCTCATAAAGGCTGTCCCCATGACTGCATATTCTGCAACCAGAAAAAGATAACGGGACAAATCGGTGAAGTTACTGCAGGGGAAGTAAGGGACAAAATAGAAGAATATCTGGCTACAATACTTCCCGATGCCGGCCATGTTGAAGTTGCATTTTTTGGCGGCAGCTTTACCGCTATTCCCATGGACTATCAGACAGAGCTTTTGGAAGCTGCCGCAAGTTATGTTGATGGTGTGAGGATAGAAAGTATAAGAGTCTCAACAAGGCCTGACTGTATTGATGAAGAGATAGCAGAAAATCTTAAGAAATACAAGGTAGGCATAGTGGAGCTGGGAGTCCAGTCAATGGAAGAAGATGTACTCAAATTATGCAATAGAGGCCACACTTCCGAGGATGTGATTAAAGCCGTGCGCCTTTTGAAGAAATATGGCTTTACTGTCGGTGTGCAAATGATGATCGGACTTCCTGGAGACAGTGAGGAAAAGGCCTTATTGACTGCGAGGAAGCTTATAAGCCTGAAGCCTGACATAGCGAGGATATATCCTGCATTGGTAATTAAGAATACCTATATGGAGGATATGTACATAAACGGGGAGTACCAGCCTCTGACAATTGAGGCTGCGGCGGAAGAAGCAAAGAAGCTCCTGATATTGTTCGAGGGGAATGGGATTAATGTAATTAGAATAGGGCTGCAGCCGACAGAGAACATAGAATCAGGCAAGGATGTTGTGGCAGGGCCCTTCCATCCGGCTATGAGGCATTTGGTTGAATCCCTTGTATACAGGGATATAATTGTACATCTCCTGGAAAAGCTTAATGAAAAACCGCATAGTATAATTTTGAAGGTCAATCCCGGGAATATTTCTGAAATAGTAGGACATAAGAAAAAGAACATTGCTTATATCAAATCAAATTTTTTTATCGACAAAATTGAAATACTCCAGGATAATTCTGTAGAAGCTGATACAATAGTGCTTATTGCTGAGGAAAAAAGCATTAATATGTCAAAAAAAGACTATTATTCCATATCGTCTAAATAAAGGAATTTAAAAAAATTTATAGAATAATATATTAAACTATTCAGACAAATTTAGGAGGTATTATAATATGGAAGTACTAAAAGTATCAGCTCAGTCACAACCAAAATCAGTTGCCGGAGCCCTTGCTGCTGTATTAAGGGACAGAACAACAGCGGAAATACAGGCAGTTGGTGCAGGTGCTGTAAATCAAGCAGTTAAAGCAATAGCAATTACAAGAGGGTTTGTAGCACCTAATGGTATAGACCTGGTAGTGGTCCCTGCATTTTCAGAGATACAAATAGACGGGGAGGATAGAACTGCGATAAAGTTCATCGTAGAACCAAGATAAAATAATTTTTATTATGCATAGATTTATTTTATGAAAGTCTATTACTTAATATAGTAGTGGGCTTTTTTGTTTTTTGCCACAGATACGAGATACGAGATGCGAGTGAAGCTGGGTATTCCTTATGGGTGCAGGAACGGAAACCACGGAACACACGGATATTTCACGGAATAACACGGTTATTTATTATATTTGTCATTCTGAACGTAGTGAAGAATCTTATACCATATGACATTCCATGCAAACAATGCAAGTAATGCTTGAGGGTCTAAGATCCTTCGCCTTGCTCAGGATGACATATGGAACTGATAGCATCAACAACAAATATTTTTTCTGCCGTGTGTTCCGTGTTACCGGTACCCCAAGCTCCAGAGCCCAGCTTTAATACTCGGGTCTCGAGTCTCGAGTCTCGTTTCTCGAGTCTGTATTCCTATAGCATATAGGGACAAGTTGTGTTAAAATTAACTGGTATAATTTGATGTTCGGGAGTGACTGGATTTGTATTTAAAACAGCTTGAGATACATGGTTTCAAGTCCTTTGGAGAAAAAATAGAGCTAAACTTCGGCAACACCATCAATGCTATAGTTGGCCCAAATGGCAGCGGTAAAAGCAACATTTCCGATGCAATCAGATGGGTATTAGGGGAGCAAAGCGTAAAGTCCTTAAGAGGAAGCAGGATGGAGGATGTCATTTTTGCCGGAAGTGACAGCAAGAAAGCCCTGGGGTTTGCAGAGGTATCCTTATGCATTGACAACAGTGATAAAAAAATACCAGTGGACTATACTGAAATAAACATTATGAGAAGGATGTACCGGTCAGGTGAGAGTGAATATTTTATAAATAAAACTCCGTGCAGGCTGAAGGATATATATGAGCTTTTCATGGACACCGGAATAGGCAGGGATGGTTATTCAATCATCGGGCAGGGAAGAATTGATGAAATACTCAGCAACAAGTCGGAGGACAGAAGAAACGTATTTGAGGAAGCTGCCGGCATCGTGAAATATAAGGCAAGGAAGCAGGAAGCCGAGAAGAAGCTGGAACAGACAAAACAGAACATCATGAGAGTAACTGATATCATTGAGGAAATACAGACCCAGCTGGGACCCCTTAAAGAGCAGGCGGATATTGCAAAGCGCTACAGAGGGATTCTGGAGGAGCTTAAAAATATAGAAATAAATCTGATGCTCAGTAACATTGATAAATATAAAAGCAAGCTGCTGACAACAAAGCAGGAAGCTGAGTATATACAAAGCCTTATTAATGAAAAAACCTCTCTTACTGCTCAGCTGGAGCTTAAGCATGGTGAACTGAAAACGCAGCTTTCTTATTTGGAAGTCGGTATTAATGAGCTTAGCGAAGAAATCCACCAGCTTGAGAACCATAAGGAGAAGCTGGAGGGAGAATGCAATGTACTTCAGGAAAGGATTAAGAATCTGAACTTGAATTCGGAAAGGCTCAATAAGAGAGATGCAGAGCTCACGGAAGAGAAAGAAAAATCAAGGTTGTATATGGAAGAAAGCGGTCAGAAGCTTTTGGAGCTTGATTTTGATTATGCTGAAGTTAATGAGAATATAAATGAAAAGACAGCAGATTTTGAATCCAATTACCAATCCATAAACGACATTGAGTCAGAACTTAACGACAAGCAGCAGAAATTCATAAGCCTGATAAACAGTATTTCAGAATTCAAGAGTAAAATAAACAGTACCAAAGTGTTTATTGACAATATAAATAAAAGAAAAAGCCAGGTAGAAGGCGACGTAAGCTTACTTACGCTGCAGCAGCAGGACAAAGAGAAACAGTATAACAAGTCTGTTGCGGAGCTCGAGGACTTTATTAAAAAGACAGAGGACTGCAAAGGCCAGATCGAGGAACAGAAAAGCAGGAAGCAGGAATGTGAGAGCAGCATAAAGCAAATGGGGGAAAGCGCCGATAAGCTAAAGTCGGAGAGAGGAGCACTGCTTTCAAGGCTCAAAGTGCTTGAGGATATGGAAAAGGATCACGGCGGGTACAGCAGGGCCGTAAAGGCGCTTATGAACGAGCATCCCAAAATAGCAAAGGGTTTTTGCGGGGTAGTCGGTGAAATGATCAAGGTCCCCACGGAATATGTTACGGCTGTCGAAATC
>CAZUGK010000206.1:0-5823 GCA_964619815.1 uncultured Clostridiaceae bacterium
GGTATACGCCTGATCTTGTGACAATGGATATTACAATGCCGGACATGGATGGCATCGGTGCTGTAAAGGATATAATGAACTATGATCCTGATGCCCTGATAATAATGATAAGTGCCCTGGACCAGAAAATAATGGTGCTGGCCGCTCTTCAAAGCGGAGCCAGCCATTATATAATAAAGCCCTTCGACCCGGAAAAAGTGATAAGTGTAGTTAATGAGGTGCTGAATGTACCCCAAAGTAAACCGGAAATGAAACCTGCGAAAAACGGATGAAAAATAGAGCTTAGTGCCGCACTGAACAGCCAGCATTAAGCTCTATCTGTTTTTATTTCTTTCCCGGAACCTCATGGCATTTTCTGCACCTGGCTTCATAGCTTTCCGTAGCTCCTACCAGTATTATCGGATCATTATAGGATGCCGGCTTTCCGTCTATCAATCTCTGGGTTCTGGTAGCAGGGTTGCCGCACTTTATACATATAGCCTGAATCTTGTCCACAAATTCTGCAGCAGACATCAACTCCGGTGTTGGTCCAAAAGGTTCTCCTTTAAAGTCCTGGTCCAGTCCTGCAGCAATTACTCTTCTTCCTTCATCCGCCAGCTTGGTACATACATCCACTATCTTTTTGTCGAAAAACTGCACTTCATCAATTGCTACGACAAATGCATCCTCGTCCAGATATTTCAATATGTCCTCAGGTTCTGAAATCTTTATTGCTTCAACCATAATACCGTTATGGGATACTACATGATCAATCGCATACCTGTCATCAATACAATGCTTGAAAACCTGGACCTTTTGCCTTGCTATCTTTGCTCTGTTTATCCTTCTTATAAGCTCCTCACTCTTGCCGCTGAACATAGGTCCCACAATAACTTCAATCCATCCGTGATCTTTTGGTCCATACATAATCCAACCCAACCCCCATATGTAGAATTTTGTCTATCCTTCATAATTATAAATTTTTTGATTGTATATGGCAATGGGGTAATTAGTCTCTAGTCACTAGTCTCTAGTCTCCAGTATTAGGGCAAAGCCTTCGAAGCCTGGCTCAAATCTCGCGACTAATGACTAGTGGTAGTGGCTTATATAAAATAAATAGAGGTTAAAGCTTACTTTAACCTCCAAAAATTATTCTTCTTTGTTTTCTGCTTTATCCAAGTTAAATCTCTTCTTGAATCTGTCAACACGTCCGCCTGTATCTACAAGCTTCTGCTTTCCTGTAAAGAAAGGATGACACTTGGAACAAATTTCTACTTTTATTTCCTTTTTTACTGAACCTGTCTCAAATGTTTCTCCACAAGCACATTTAACTACTGCCGCTCCATACTTTGGATGGATTCCTTCTTTCATTCTATTCACCTCTTTCTTTATGGAATGTATATACGTGCGACGAAATCACACATTGTCAGGCATATAATACTTTCAGGCAGTCCGGGGTTTAACCGCGCCTGCAAGTATATATTTTAGCATAGAATTTCTTACTTGGCAATTATTTTTTAACTGAGCTTCTTTAGTTTCCCCTGAAAGATGAATTTAATCTCTAAAATTTGCAAATCTGATTGCTTCAATAAATTCTTCATTGGTCTTGGTCTGTACAAGCTTATTTATAAGGTACTCTGTAACTTCTGAACTGGAACCGCTGCTGAAAGCCCTTCTTATTGCCATAATAGCTTCATATTCCTTTGGACTGAGAAGCATTTCTTCTCTTCTTGTACCGGAGCGGTTCATGTCTATTGCCGGGAATATTCTCTTTTCCGAGAGCTTTCTGTCCAAATGAACCTCCATGTTTCCCGTGCCCTTGAATTCTTCAAATATTACATCATCCATCCTGCTGCCGGTATCTACCAATGCCGTAGCAAGAATGGTCAAGCTTCCGCCTTCTTCAATATTTCTGGCTGCACCGAAAAACTTTTTAGGCTTATATAATGCTCCCGGATCCAGACCTCCCGAAAGCGTCCTTCCGGTAGGCGCAATTGTCAGGTTATAAGCCCTTGCCAACCTTGTGATGCTATCTAAAAGGATTACTACATCCTTTTTCTGCTCTACCAGCCTCTTGGCTCTTTCCAGAACCATTTCAGCAACCTTGCAGTGGTTCTCAGGCATTTCATCAAAGGTGGAATATATGACATCTCCATTGATGGACCTTTTCATATCAGTAACCTCTTCAGGTCTTTCATCAATTAACAATACTATCAATTCTGTCTGAGGATAATTTTGAGTAATGCTGTTGGCGATTTTTTTCAAAAGAATTGTTTTACCAGCTTTCGGAGGTGATACTATCATTCCCCTCTGCCCCATGCCTGTAGGTGCGAGAAGGTCTATAAGTCTTGTAGATAGGTCTTTGGGATTACTTTCTAAAACAATTTTCCTGTTAGGGTATATTGGAGTCAGATCTTCAAAATATGGTCTTCTGATTACGCTCTCCGGGTTATCACCGTTAACTCCCTGTACATACAGGAGTGCCGGAAATTTCTCCCCTTCCTTAGGAGCTCTGGTTATTCCTGTTATTCTGTCACCGGTTCTCAAGTTGAACCGACGTATTTGAGACGGGGATATATACGTATCTCTGTCACCAGACTGGTAGTTATCCGACCTTAGGAAGCCAAAACCATCCGGAAGTATTTCAAGTATTCCGTCTGCCCTGCCGCCTTTTTCAACATCCTTGCTTTCGAGGAATTTCTTTTCCTCCTCGCTTAAGGGCTTCTCCGGGGCTTCTTTTTTGCCAGTAACTTCTTCAGAGCCGCTATCCGCTCCTGTGTCTTCCTGTCTCTTTTCTTCTTTTGGAACGGGTTTAAGAATTCCTTGGGCTATTTTGGCCTCTTCTATTTTTTTCAGTATTTCTTTTACCAGTTCATCCTTCTTGAACTTGTAATAGCTCTTGATATCCATTGACTTAGCAAGCTCCCTAAGCTCCGTCATGCTTTTTTCCATTAATTCATTCAACCTGTTATCACCTCTTTGTAAAATTATTTCCATTTTCCATAATATGATACATTCAAAAAATTTAAAATATTAGACACGGGTAATAAATGCTTTGTACCATACCCGTGTCTTTTTCTAAACTTCAAGCACTTTTATAAGCTCCTGCAAGTCCTTCTGATACTTTATGGCAACATCTCTAACCAACTTCTTATTGCCTACAAATGCTATGTCCAATCTACTGTTCGGGCAGCTCAGGATTTTCATTTTTTCACTTAGGACCTGCCTCGATTTGAAGACGTACATGTGCTCCTTTTCACAGGCAATGCAACTGATGTAAACACGGAAGGCCTTTGAATCGCTGCTTTTTATTTTGAATAGATTATTCCCGCACTCGCAGAACTCCTCATGCAAACTATCCTTAGGCAGGTTAAAAAGAGATATATCCCTTATTACAAGCTTGCCGCAATGCTTGCATCTGACTGCCGCACTAATATTCGTATCAAAAAGCACGATATCACCCCCCCAGGTAATAAGATTCTTTGCTCCGCTCAGAATGACAGCGGAGCAGCTTTGCCGAATAATAACGCTTAGTATATTACTAAGCTATATATATATTTCTACACTTTTTATAAAAATCCTCTAGAAAAATCTAAATGATTTTTATAAGTCACTAGTCGCTAGTCTCTAGTCACTAGTTTAAAGCAAAGCTTGCGAAGCCCCGCCCGAATCCAGCGACTGGTAACTAGTGACTAGCGACTGATATTTAGTATCTTCCTTGCTTCTTCAGGTGTTGCCACTTCTCTGCCGCATTCTTTTGCTATTCTTGCTATCCTAGCGACCAACTGGGCGTTGGATTCTGCAACTACACCCTTTGAATAGAATATGTTGTCCTCAAAGCCTACTCTTACGTGGCCTCCCATTACTATTGCCATTACAGCAAGCGGAAGCTCGGCTCTTCCTATGCCTGCCACAGTCCAGGTGCATCCGGACGGGATACTGCTGACCAAATAATTGAGATCCCTTGGCTCTCCTGGAATTGCTCCGGGAACACCCATAACAAAGTCAAAATGAACCGGCATTGAAAGAAGTCCCTTCTTGACCAGCTTCATAGCGTTGTCAATCATGCCTTTTTCGAATATTTCTATTTCCGGCTTAACACCGTTTTCCTGCATGACCTTTGCAAAGGTCTCCATATATTCTTCTGAGTTCATGAAAACATCAGGTCCGAAATTGCATGTCCCTGCACTAAGTGAAGCCATTTCGGGCTTCAGATATACCGGCTGTATTCTTTCTTCCTTGGAGTGCCATACTGCTCCGCCTGTTGAAGGCTGGAATATTATATCGCACTTCTTTCCAATCTTCTCTTTAATTTCCCTATATACCTCTATATCCTGAGTTGGTGTTCCATCAGCCTTTCTAGCATGGACATGGGCTATTGAAGCGCCTGCCTTCCATGCTTCATAAGCTGCTTCGGCTATTTCATCAGGGGTGATCGGAAGATTCGGCTGCTGTTCCCTGGTTACTTCCGCTCCCGTAAGACACGTTGTTATGATTAATTTGTCCATGAAAAATCCTCCCTTTGGTCGTATTTTTCAGTCGCTAGTCTCTAGTCGCCAGTCTCTAGCTTAAGGGCAATGGCTTCGAAGCCCCGCCCGAATCTGGCGACCAGTGACTGGTGCCTGGTGACTGAAGGCGCTTAGCGCCTTTGCTTATCCTTCGGTACTACACAGGTACCGCTTGCTCTGCATACTATAACAGGTGTTTCCAATACTTCGGCAGCTGAATCATTGATATCAGGCCTTGCCTGTATCACCTTTCTGGCTTCGAACTGCATTTTTCTTGATGTATTGCCCACCTTTGTTATTTCGCCTGCAGCTTCAATGTAGTCCCCTGCAAATACAGGTGCAAGGAATTCAACATTATCATAAGCGCAGAATAAGCCTTCATCTCCGTCGTTTCTTATCAAAAGCTCTGTTGCAACATCTCCGAAAAGTCCCAACATTCTTGCTCCATCTACCAGGTTTCCGCCATAATGTGCATCATGTGCACTCATTCTTAATCTAATAGTAACTTTATCCATATAATCTACCTCCTCGGCTATATCTCTTTTTTTCGTACTATGTGCTGTTCTATTTCACTTCAAATTATCACTTGAGTATTTAATATACTGTTCATTTACCACACTCACAATCTGTTCCACGTTAAAAGGCTTTTCAAGGCAGTATACAGCACCGCTTCTAATTGCCTTATTCAGTTTGTCAGGCTCACTGTGTGCAGTCACAACTATAGGTACCAGTTCAGGGATATTCTTCTTAAGCTCCTTCACGATATCCCCTCCGTCATAACCTGTGTTGTTTCCAAGTCTCATATCCACCAATGCAACATCAGGTATAAACTTTTTTGCAACAGCTATTGCCTCCTCGTAATTGCTTGCTTCAGCTACGCTATAACCTTCTTCCTGGAATATTTCACTAATAAGAAACCTAACCCCCTGTTGATCATCAACTACAAGCAGTTTCTTGCCCGTCATGGTATTTGCCCCCCTCGACATTACCTAATCATGTGCAGTACTATATATTCCATATTGATTCATAATTTCCTTCTTTTTTGTTAACTCCTTCTTTTTTTGCCTATTTTACTTTTACAAGCCTTTCAACTTCTGCCTTAAGCCTTTCCATTCCAGAATCGGCATCCTCCATGCTTTCTCCTGTTACTGAATAGTATATCTTCAATTTGGGTTCTGTTCCTGAAGGCCTTATACAGAACCAGGATTTATCCTCCAGTATAAATTGAAGTACATTTTCCTTAGGCAGCTTTATTGGTCCCCGGTAATCCATATAGTCCCTTATTTCTGCCACCTTCAGTCCGTTCATCTCCCTGGGCGGATTGTTTCTCAAGCTG
>CAZUGK010000207.1:0-5532 GCA_964619815.1 uncultured Clostridiaceae bacterium
TGGTGCAATGGAGGCAAATATGTCCCTATCTGAATACGAAGATTTTGTTTTTTCCGCATGCTTTGCAGATAAGGACGACCCGATAGCTGAGTGGAGGAAGCTCAAAGAAAATCAGCAGAGAATTGTTGATTTTCTGAAGAAGAAGGATTACATAAGAATAATTGCCAAGGATACTGACCTTTCATTAAGAGTGGGAGGGAGAACCTGGGTAAACAGCTGCGGTACAACAAATATGCCAAGCGGGGAGGTATTTACCGGCCCTTTAGAGGATTCACTGAACGGGCATATCCGATATACATTTCCTGCGATCAGATCCGGAACCCAGGTGGAGGATGTCCGCTTGACCTTTGAAAACGGTAAGGTAGTTAGGACTGAAGCAAAGCAGGGTGAGGAATACCTGAATGCCATGGTGAATATGGACGAGGGCTCCTGCTATGCCGGGGAATTTGCCTTTGGTACAAACTACGGTATAAAGCGCTTTACCAACAATATACTTTATGATGAGAAAATCGGAGGAACTGTTCATATAGCCCTAGGTGCGGCATATCCTAATACAGGCTCCAAAAACGAATCAGGGCTGCATTGGGATATGCTGTGTGATATGAGGGAAGGCGGAGAGGTTTATGCCGATGGTGAACTCATATATAAAAACGGCAAGTTTATTTTTTAGAGGGGAGACGATATTATGGTAGATCCAAGAATTGCAAAGCTTGCAAAGGTACTGGTCAATTACAGCTTGAAGTTAAAAAAAGGTGATTTGTTCGTAATAGAGGGTTATACAATTTGTGAACCCCTCGCTCTTGAGGTTTACAAAGAGGCTCTTGCAGCAGGAGCCAACCCAATTCTTATGCCTATCTTTGAGGAGTTCAAGGAAATACTGCTCAGGAATGGCAGTGAAGAGCAAATAGCATATTCAAACCCAATTACTCTTGAAACAATGAAGAAAGCTGATGCCCTACTTACCATATGGGCGGAAACAAACACTAAATCACTTACCTCCATTGATCCAATAAAGCTTAATCTTATGGCAAAGGGCAGAAAGCAGATAATGGAGGTGTTCCATGAGCGCTTGGAAAAAGGAGAGATGCGCTGGTGCGGAACACAATATCCTACCTATGCCTCAGCTATGGACGCAAACATGTCTCTGGCTGAGTACGAGGAGTTTGTTTTCGGTTCCGGCTATATGGATTCGGTGGACCCTACAAAGGAATGGCTGAGGATACATGATGAGCAGCAGCGGTTGGTGGATTACCTGAATACCAAGAAAAAAATCAAGGTTAAGTCGAAGGATACCCACCTGACCTTTAGTACAGAAGGCCGGAAGTGGGAAAACTGCGACGGTACTGTCAACTTTCCCGATGGCGAGGTGTTCACAAGTCCCGTAGAAGACTCAATGAACGGTCATGTGAGATTCTCTTATCCTGCAATTTATATGAATAGGGAAGTTGAGGATGTTGAGCTTACATTTGAGAATGGAAGGGTTGTGTCAGCCAAAGCCAAAAAAGATGAAGCCTTCCTGAATGAAATACTGAAGACTGATGACGGTGCCAAAGCTGTCGGCGAATTTGCGATTGGCACCAACTATAATATAAAGCAGTTTACCAAAAACACCCTGTTCGATGAAAAAATAGGCGGAACCATACATATTGCTGTAGGCGCCAGTGTCGGGGAAACAGGGGGCAAAAACAAGTCTGCCATCCACTGGGATATGATATGTGACATGCATGAAGGCGAAATATACGCCGACGGTGAACTGTTCTACAAGGATGGCAAGTGGATAATATAAATATTTCATGGATGATACCGAAAACGCCCTGAGGCTATTTAGCCCCAAGGCGTTTTTTATTGAGTTCATGTATGTATTTGTATTCCTCATCTTCGGATTCCGGTGCGCAGCCTTCTGAAAAGCTTCTGATATATTCTCCATTATCATGAATAAGCTGCTTTCCCTCCAAACCTGTATGCCCACCTGTTACAACGTTAAAGTCCATTTCCAGATATCCCTGAAGGGTTTTCAGATATGTGTCCAGACTTCTAGCCATAAGGTAAGGTATCGGCCTTTCCAGGTTATCCCCTGCAATAAGCACCTTATCCTGCTCATCATATATTGATATTGAATCCTCGGTATGGCCCGGGCTATGAAATAGCACCACCCTATCCTCATTAAACATGAGCTTTCCGGTAAAAGTCAGGTTGGGCAATGTAATTTCCACTTTGCCCTTTGCATATTCCCCAAACTTTTTTAAATCTTCTTCTCCATTGGCAGCCAGCAGCTCCAGGCACTTTTCATGACCAACTATGGGGTATTCCTTATATGCACAGTTTCCCCACACATGATCCCAGTGGTAATGAGTATTTACCACAATCAAAGGCTTTCTTTCCAAATTCTTTTCTATATAGCTGTTTACTGCTCCTATTGCTTCCGGCCCTATGAATGTGTCAATAATGAAAATATGCCTGGTTCCGTTTATCACATATACATTAGTGATTCCGCCGATTTCATCAAAGGAAAACAGCACTCCCCTGTTCCCTACTTGACTTATATTCATTTTTAACCCCCTCAAAATCTAATCTGTGAAGCTTCCTCTCAAACGGCGCCCTGCTTCAAGAGCCTGCATTTGTATATCAGTCCTGTCCATTACAGGCAGGGCATCCACATTGGGAACAAGCAAACTTCCGGTAAGCTCCGTATTTATACACTTATAGAATAACTCAAACACTTTTACAGTACAATCAAAATAGCTTCTGTCCTCCGGTTCTCCGGCGGTACATACAATATATCCCAACCTGCGTTTTTTAGATATTAAGCTGCTGCCGGTCTTGTACTTGCTTGCCCATACAGCCTGGCACCTGTCGATAAGCTTCTTCATCTCAGAGGTAACTGTATAAAAATATACCGGTGATGATGAAATGACAATATCCGCTTTATCAATGGACTGATATACATTCTGCATTTCATCCTTTATCACACAGCGTCCCAGCTTATAACAGCCTTCGCAGGCTGTACAGTTCCTTATGCCTTGTGAAGAGGCATATATCTTCTCCACACTTACTCCCCCACTGCCTATCCCTTCAAGCAGCTTATCAACCAGCATATCACTGTTTTGCTTTCTTCTGTGACTTCCGTAAATCGCTAAGACGTTTATCATATTTTGTGCCTATCCTTTCCAGGAGATTTATAATATGTAGAGTTCATCACATTTGGTTACGCGTTTCGGGTTTCGCGTTACGCGATTTAAGCAAGACTTCGAAGCCCTGCTTGCATACTCGCAACTCGTAACGCGTAACTCGCAACCATACCCAATAGGAATACCCTGGGGTATCCTTAGCCCTTTATATATCCTTTCCTAATAAGCTTTTCAATATGACTGTTAACCTTCTCCTGAATATCTATCGAGTATGTTTCTTCCAGCACATACATCATTGAAATCGCCACCTGGGCAACATCCAGCAATTCCTCCGCAATTCTGTCAACTGCCTGTTTTTCTTCCATTTTGCAGTTCTCTCCATTGAGCCCCCTGTACTTTCCTATAAGCTGAGCCAGTTCCCCGGCTTCCTCCATTAGCTTAAGTGCTGTTGATTCAATATTCGGCTTAAGATTGTTAAGTCTTGGCAAACTGATGCTCTTGAACTCTGTACCTTTGAATTCATCCATTGACAACCCTCCTACTAATAATATGTACTATATATTAAAACCGGCGGGCATGGAAACCCGCCCCTACACCTCGTAACCTGACATCTACTTAAATGCGTTCTCATAAAGCTCTTGTCTTCTTTTATTCAATTGCAGCTTGAATGTGAACATTGATATGGTCTTTATATTATCAACACTCATATTTATGAACTCACAGCCCATCATGTACTTCTTGTCGTTCGGCACGTCACTGACTCTTCTTACTCTGGCTATGCAATCAATAAAGTAGTTGACTTTCAGCTTGAAGCTGAAAACAGTATCCTTCGGGAGGCATAGATTTGTCTCTGCCAATATTCCCCCTGCACTTATGTTCTTTATCGTCCCAAAGAACGTCTTTCCCGATTTTACTACTGAAATATTATTTATCAGCATCGGTCTTGCAACAAAGCCTATTTCACAGTCCGCCCTGGTGAATCTCCTTTTCTCTACAGCATTTAACCCTTCTTCAACAGGTCTGGCTATCTTTATATTGTTTCCTTCCAGAAACTGTACTTTACTATAGAATTCATATATATCTGTATTATCAATGCCAATACATAGAATATCCAGACCTTCCTTCAGAAGGCCGGTAGTTTTTATTGTCAGGGTCAGAGACTCGTTGGAAACAAATTTGATATTTCCATATATCTCTACTTCCGTGAACGGTGATAGCATAACAATAAGCTGCCCCAGCTTAAACTCAGCCATATAATTTTCCCCCTGGTTCAAAACAATCAAAAATTAGTAAATACTTGCTACCATTATATCAAATATTCTATAAATCCGACATTGTTTTTACTTATTTAGCAGTTTTTAATTTATATTGTGTAATGCGGGCGGGCATGGAAACCCGCCCCTACTCCCTGCAGTCCTTCACTAATTACCTTTGGCAGCATACAAAAAGAGAAGGTATATATACCTTCTCTTTTCCACCGCACAGCGGATTATCTCTTTGAGAACTGCGGAGCTCTTCTTGCTTTTTTGAGTCCGTACTTCTTTCTTTCCTTCATTCTTGGATCTCTAGTAAGGAATCCTGCCTTTTTGAGCATTGGTCTGAGTTCCTTATCAGCCTCCAAAAGAGCTCTGGAAATACCATGTCTTATGGCACCTGCCTGGCCGGTAAAGCCACCGCCAACAACATTCGCCAATACATTAAATCTTGAAAGTGTTTCTGTAAGTACTAAGGGCTGCCTAACGATAAGCTTCAATGTGTCTAAACCAAAATAGTCATCTATTTCTCTATTGTTAATTACAATTTTACCTTCTCCAGGAACCAGTCTGACTCTTGCAACGGAGTGCTTTCTTCTTCCTGTTCCAAAATACTGAACCTTCTTCGCCACAGTTACTTCCTCCTTTCAAACCTATATGTCAAGTTCAAGAGCTTCCGGCATCTGAGCTGCATTCTCATGTTCAGCGCCTTTATAAACTCTTAACTTTTTAAGCATTTTTCTGCCCAAGCTGTTTTTAGGAAGCATGCCTTTAACTGCTTCGTATACGGCCTTGTCAGACTGTTCAGCCATGAACTTTCTGTATGGAGTCTCTTTCATGCTGCCAGGACGGGTTGTTACTGTCCTGTACATCTTCTGGTCAAGCTTCTTGCCGGTAAGTATAACTTTGTCACAGTTTATAATTATTACGTGATCACCTGTATCAACGTGAGGTGTATATATCGGCTTATTCTTACCTCTTAATATCTTTGCAACTTCGCTTGCAAGTCGACCGAGAACCTTGTCAGTTCCGTCAACTACATACCATTTTCTCTGTACCTCTTCGGCCTTTGGTATATAAGACTTCATTATATTCACTCCTTGTCTAAATATTTAGCAAAAAACATTTTTAAACTTAATTCAAATTCCGCA
>CAZUGK010000207.1:5542-5798 GCA_964619815.1 uncultured Clostridiaceae bacterium
CGCATTACGCTCTTTAATGCTGGCTTCGCTGTATGCATCTGTGTCCCACAATCACAAAAGCAAACGTCGGGCAGCATAAAGGAGCATGCTATATATAATTCAACGATCCGCATGTTGTCTATTTTATTCATATAAACATGCCGCAAGTGATTCGGGGCTATGAATCACATTTCGCAACATATAATATTTTAATACATTGCACCACGTGTGTCAAGTCAAATAACTCTATTATGGCAAAATGCCAGAGGCATTTCTT
>CAZUGK010000208.1:0-1928 GCA_964619815.1 uncultured Clostridiaceae bacterium
GAGAAATTTCAAAAACTGATGAGGTGAATCGCTCTCATTTGAAATATTTGAGGAATTTATATAAGATAAATCAGTATGTGGAACCATTTTATCAATTCTTGAATTTGTTCACTTTGAATTTTTGGTGTGTAGCGTATCCCCGCTTCTTCACGGAGCCGATGAGAGAGATCCAAATGGCCTCTTCCTTACAGATGGTCTTGCTGATATCCAGTTGCCCCAGTAGCAGGTGTGGATCGTCAGGAACGAGGGCATGGACATCGATTCCCTATTTTCTCGTTGCCTGAAAGTTTCTGGATAAACTGTATCAGCATTCGGGATAGAGTTTTCTGGTCTTCTGGAATGCAAAAGTGATGAGATTGTTTGAGCCAATTACGGAGGGATCGCTGTCAATGATCTGGCTAGCGACTTCTGACCACCAGGTACGGAAGTGGTTGCTAGACTTCAACGATGATGTGGTAGTCGTGTCGGTAAGATCCAATGAGCTTCATCTGGATATGGTCAAAAGCTTGCATTGTGCCAGATATGAAGGGCACATCCACGCCTTCAACCAACAAACAGTCCGGAGGCAGAGGATCAACATTGAACTTCGTCCCTGTGCCCATGGGAGAACAATAGTGTAGCCTCCATCGCTAATTGTCTTGACATAGGTCTTTCCCCGCGCAGGTATAATAAAGCTCCGCATAAGTGGTCGATTTGTTGTCTTCGAACCAAAAAGCTTCGACCGGCTGATTACAGTTGTATGTAGGCTTTTCTCGACGGCAGAGTAAAGGATTGTCATTCTTGAACTGTCCGGCTAACTTATATTGCCATGCCCTTTTTGAACTGGCTGTTGTAAAGGTTGGCATAAAAACCATTCAAAACAAGCAGTTCGCGATGCGTACCTGTTTCTACTACTCTTCCGTCGTCTAAAACAATAATTTTATCTGCGTTTTTGATGGTAGAAAGGCGGTGTGCGATGACAAAACTCGTTTTTCCACGCATCAGTTTGAGCAGAGCACTCTGAATAATCAGTTCAGTCCGTGTATCAATTGAAGAAGTCGCTTCGTCAAGTATCAACACAGAGGATTGTGCAATCATCGCTCTCGCAATACTAAGCAATTGCCGCTGTCCCTGTGAAAGGTTGCCGCCATTATCGGTAAGAATTGTATCGTAACCCTGTGGTAATTGCATAATAAAGTCATGGGCATGTGCCAGCTTTGCTGCCTGTTCAACTTCTTCGTCCATCGCTGTCAGCTTACCGTAACGGATATTTTCGCGTATGGTGTCCGAGAAAAGGAAAGTATCTTGGAGTACCATTGAAATGGACTGCCGCAGACTCTTTCGAGTAATGGCATTTATATTTTGTCCATCAATATAAATTGCTCCGCTATCAATGTCATAAAACCTGGTGAGCAAATTGATAATGGTTGTTTTCCCCGCACCCGTAGGACCCACGATAGCAATTGTCTGACCTTTTTTTGCAGAAATGGTTGCCTCTTTAAGTATAGGTTTACCGGGTATGTATGAAAAATTAACGGAGTCAATTTCCACGTTGCCTTCAATGTTCTTAATGTCTCTGGCATTATCCACGTCCTTTTCTTTTTCTTCATCCATTACCTCAAATACTCTCTCTGCGCCTGCAATGGCTGACTGGATAGTGCTGAAAAGGTTGAGAATATTATTGATCGGCTGAGTAAAATTACGCATATAGAGCAGGAAAGAAAATATTATTCCTACAGTGATTCCCGCAAATCCCCTTATTATTAAAATACCGCCGCAGACCGTGATAATCAAATAGGTCAGATTATTTATAGTGTTGTTCACCGGTTCCATGACGCTGCTTATCGCCTGTGCTTTTATAGAACTGGAGACAAGCTTTTCGTTGATTTCCTTAAAATGACCCTCTACTTCCTTTTCTCGGGAAAATACCTTAACAACTTTTTGGCCTG
>CAZUGK010000208.1:1938-5761 GCA_964619815.1 uncultured Clostridiaceae bacterium
AAACCATCTCCTCTATATAACCGTTAAGCCGTCCAAGCTCAGATTGCTGCTCCGTAAAAAACTTCTGGGACTTTATGGCAAGGACTTTTGATGTAAAGAACATCAGAGGTGTTGTCAGCAGCCCGATCAGCGTAAGCAGTGGGCTGAGCAGCAGCATCGCTACCAGCATACCTACAATGCTGACAACGCCGGAAAAAAGTTGTACGACACTCTGCGAAAGTGTAAGGTTAATATTGTCAACGTCATTTGTCAGGCGGCTCATGAGGTCACCGCTTGAATGGGTATCAAAATAATTGAGAGGCAACTTTTGCAGGCTGCTGAAAAGATCACTCCGAATACTTGCAGACGTTTTCTGGGCAACACGGATCATCAAAAAATTCTGTATGTAAGTAGAAAAAGCCGAAACAAGGTAAATGAGAATCATGATAATACAGATGCGAGCAAGTCCAGCAATATCCTTATTAGAAATGAACTCGTCAAATGTGTACCCGTTTAGTTGAATCCCGATAATGGTAATCAGCGTTGTAACAAGAGCACAGAAAAAAATAATGAGCAATATGTGCCACCGTTTACCAAGGTATATAATAATACGTTTAAGTGTTCCCTTAACGTCCTTAATTTCTGTTTTTTCTCTGTAAAGACGGGCGTTTGGCCCGGAGCGGCCTGTAATATCATGTGGCATCATGTTATTCTGTGGCATTCAGGAGCACCTCCTTGCCAAGCTGTGAAACCGCTATGTTGCGATATACTTCATTGCTTTGCAGTAATTCTTTATGGGTACCTTTCGCAATAATGCTGCCATTATCAAGCATTAATATTGTATCCGCATCCATAAGGCCGGAGATACGCTGTGCAATAATGATTATCGTGTTTCCGTTCATCTTTTTTGCAATTTCAAACTGCAAGCGCGCCTCAGTAGACAGGTCAACTGCACTTCTAGAATCATCAAAAATCAAGATTTTTGGATTTTTTAAAAGAGTTCTTGCTATGGAAAGGCGCTGTTTCTGCCCACCTGAAAAGTTTTTACCTCTTTGTTCAACTTGACTTTGTAATTTGTCGGAAAGAGCCTGAATAAAATCTTCTGCCTGAGCGATGTGGAGTGAGTCCCAGATTTCGGCCTCATCCGCTTCTTCATTGCCAAAATTCATATTTTCTTTAACTGTCCCTTGAAAAAGGACATTTTCCTGCAGCACGATCCCGATACTGCTACGCAGATGCTGTATTGGTATGGCCTTAATATCATAACCTCCAATCAGAACTTGTCCGCAGGTTGCCTCATACAGCCGGGGAATCAGGCTTACAACGGAACTTTTTCCTGAGCCAGTAGCTCCGATGATACCTATTGTCTGCCCTTCCTTAAACATGAAAGACAGGTTTTTCAGTACATAGTCTCCATTTTCCCCGTATCTGAAACTGACATTTTTGAACTCAATGTCATAATTTTTTGGCAATACTTGGGAGCTGCACTCCTTAATACTCGTTTCGCATTCCAAAACCTCTTTAATACGATCTGCTGATGCCTGTGCGCGTGAAATGTTTATAATCATACTGACAAGCATTATTAGAGAGTTTGTTATCTGCACAAGATAATTCACAAACGCCATTATCTTGCCTACTTCAAGCTCTCTGAAAACGACCATATTACCTCCGAACCATAGGATCGCAACCACGCTCAGATTCATAATCAGAGTAGCTATCGGCATCAGCGTAAAGGTCAGGTTCTGTGCCTGTATGCTTTTTTCTGTAAATTCCGTATTCACTTTGCTGAAACGCGCATTTTGTTTGTCTTCCATATTGAAGGCTTTTACAACACGTACGCCCAGCAGATTTTCACGCATGACGGTATTAACCTTGTCTAGCCAAAGTTGCATCTGTGTGTAAAGCGGCACCGATTTCATCATTACAAATGCGACACAAGCGATGATAATAGGCAAAATGACACAGAAAACAATGGCAAGACGGGGACTCAGCAAAGAGGACATAACTATGCCGCCAATGCACAACAATGGTGAACGCACCATTCCACGCAGCAACATGAGAAACATGTTCTGAATTTGCATTACATCGTTGGTCCGCCTTGTAATAAGTGACGATGTTTTGAAATGGTCAATTTCCGAATATGAAAGCGACTGTATTTTATGAAAGAGCTCTTCTCTCAAACTCCCTGCTAACATTACAGATGCAAATGAGGCAAAGCACACCGCAGCCTGCGCCGCCAATTAATCCTGTAAACGCACAAAGTACCATTTTGAGGCCTACAGATAATATATACCCCAGATTTCTGTTTTGAACGCCTATATCCACAATATCTGACATAAGCGTGGGTTGTTGAAGGTCCATGAAAACTTCTACCAGCATCAAAAGAGGAGCAAGTAAAGAACAAATCAGAGCTATGCCTTTAAGATTTTTTTAATAAGTTGAAACATAAATGTATCCTTTCACTGTTTTGTAATTATTCAAAAATGATGGCGTTATTTTTATTCTTTAGAATGGCAGTGATTATTTACAGTATTCATCGCTCCGATCTTTTTGATTCTTTCAAGTCCAATGTATCAAGACTTTTACACAGCTTTGAAGTAATTGTAAGCATCTTTTCGATTTCTTCTTCCGAAATTTCCTTAAATACGATATTTGTAAATTTTTTCATGAATTCTTCTTCGGATTTAATAGCGTTTTCAACAATTTCTCTGCCTTTATTTGTCAGGTAGATGTGCATCGTCCTTTGATCCTTTTCATCCCGTTTACGCAAAATAAGATTAAGTTGCTCCAGCCTTCCGAGCGCTTCTGTCATAGATGAAGGGCGCATATCCATTTGTTCTGCGAGATCTCGCTGGATAATTCCTTCATTTTTCGCGATTAGCTGCAGTAATTTTGACTGCCCGAAAAATAGACCACGTTTATGTTCTGACCTATGTGAAAAACGATGCATTTGCTTGCTTAGGCGGTTCAACATATTATATAGCTATATAGCATCCTGATTCTGCATTTGACTACCTTCTCAATGTTATTTAGTTCTCTAGTATATTTAGGTACCTAAATATCAGTATATAAATGCTATCTCATAGTGACAACGATAATATTAGGCACCAAAATAAATTTTTAAAAAAGTCATTGCAAGTCATTGCACTGCTTTAGAATGATGATATAAACATATCCTGTTGTGCTTATAGTGGGGTGCATCAGCACAACTTTGGTTGAAATTCCATATAAAGCTAGAACTTAAGTTAGAAAACTTATCTTTCAAATATTTTTAATTTGGTTTTATAGTTATGTAATATCTGAGCCGTAGAGCAATTTAAGTGGGTTTTTCCTAGCTAATTTTCCTATCTAATTTATCATCCAATAAGGGATAATTACTCACTGAGGTTAGATAATGGAAAATGAGCAAAAAATCACTGGAAAAGAAATTTCATTCTGGCTAGATACATCTCCTGTTACAAATTTCCCTAAACTTGACAAAAGGTTGAAAGTCGACGTGGTGATTTTGGGGGGCGGTATTGCAGGTATAACCTCTGCAGCATTGTTAATGGAAATTGGGTATACAGTAGCATTAATAGAAGCAGATCGAATAGTAAAAGGAGTGACAGTTGGAACCACAGCTAAGATCAGTGTGGCACCCAATATTATTTACAAGAACCTTATCTCTAAATTAGGTATTTCAAAAGCCCAGGATTTTGCTAATGCCAATATTAAGGCAGTTGAGAAGATAGTTGATATTATAAGAGATTGGAACATTGACTGTGAGTTTCAACGCCTTCCTCTTTACATTTACACAGAGTCTGGTGAGGGAATTAATGAGATCAGAGGTGAATTTGAAGCAGCA
>CAZUGK010000209.1:0-3014 GCA_964619815.1 uncultured Clostridiaceae bacterium
CGTCGCAGCTTTTAAAGGACTGGTAAACATTAAGTATGGTGACAATGATGGATAGGAGAAGGGCCATTACTATAATAGATCCTGTAGTTCCACCAACCCATACCAGTATTATGGGACCCAAAGCTGTTTTAGGCAACGCATTAAGCACTACAAGGTATGGGTCCAGAACCTTTGCTGTAAAATCAGACCACCAAAGGACAATGGCAATAAGAGTACCTAAAATAGTTCCGGATAAAAAGCCAATGATAGTCTCGTATATTGTCACGCCCGTATGCAGGAACAGTGAGCCATCCTTTGACAAGTTTAAAATGGTCCGTGCAACCCTGGTAGGCTGGCTCATTATGAAGGGGTCTATCCACTTCATGACTGCTGCAAGTTCCCACAATGCAAATATAGCTATCAGTATTACTATTCTTGATATCCGCACAGCATTTTTTGCTGCCTTTTCTTTCCTCATGAACTCTTTATGTTCCTTTGAGTGCTGAACTGCCTTAACGCCATATTCTTCAGACATGAACATCCAGCTCCTTCCATATCTTATTGAAATATACTCTGAATTCCGGAGCTTCTCTGCAGGCAATCGGAGTTTTGCACTCATTAGTGGTCAAAGAAATGTTATGTTCCGATTTTACCTCACCGGGCCGCTTTGTAAGTACAATTATTCTGTCTGACATGGAAACCGCCTCTGCTATGTCATGAGTGACAAGAATAGCCGTCTTTTTTTCCTTCTTTATAATTAGCCAGATTTCTTCGGAAATGGCAAGCCTCGTCTGATAATCAAGAGCCGAGAAAGGTTCATCCAGAAGAAGTATCTCAGGGTTGGCCGCCAAGGTTCTTATTAAGGCTGCTCTCTGGCGCATGCCGCCGGAAAGCTGTTTTGGATAGTAATACTTGAATTCTCCTAATCCGTATTCCTCCAGCAGCCTTTCTGCGTTTTTCAGAGTTTCCTTATTCAGCTTGTTTTGTATTTCAAGCCCCAAGGTTGTGTTCTTAAGTATGGTGCGCCATTCAAACAGGTGATCTCTTTGCGGCATATAGCCGACAATGCTTGAAGGTCCGTTTACAGGCTCATTATGAATAAAAATCTCACCTGCGGAGGGTTTTATAAGCCCTGAGATAAGCGATAGCAAGGTTGATTTGCCACAGCCGCTGGGACCTACTATGCTCACAAACTCTCCCCTTCTTATGTCCAGTGATAAATTATTAATGGCCTGGGTTTCACCGTCAAGTGTATGGTAGTTCATTGTCAGGCTTTTTAGCTCAACTACCTTCTCCACTGCTACACCCCCAGTAAGTTCTAATACTCCATATTATTCACCAGCCTCACTATAAGTGATAAAAATACATGAAGTAAAAAAGAATCCCTTGGATTCTTTTTTACTTCATGCTTATAGCGTTGTGAGGGCAATAGTTTACGCACTTTGCGCAGCCTATGCATTTTTCGTGGTCTATTATTATTTTGCCGGAAAAGAGACCTTCCTTTTCAAATTTGATTGCTCCGGTAGGACAGACTCTCTTGGCCCCGCAAAAGGGAGACTTATCACAACTGTTTTCATTTACATGTGCTTTTTTCATAATTTCACTCCTTTACATATACCCCGTATAGGTATAGTTTAGTATTTTTTTATGCCCTTGTCAATATAAAGGTTTTTTTGTGGTAAAATATATTTCAGATATAAGATATGATACGAGGAGAAGAAATGTTCAATACTATTGACTATGATAAGCTTGAAGGAGATTATATACTTGTTGATATGAGAAGTCCCGGAGAGTATTCGGAGTTTACCATACCGGGAGCAGTAAACCTTCCGCTTTTTGATAATGAAGAAAGGAAGCTTATCGGAACTGTATACAACCATGAAAGCATAGAAAAAGCAAAAAAAATCGGAGTGGAATTTGCTTCAAAAAAGCTTCCGGTGCTATATGAGGAAATATCCAAGCTCAAGAAGGAGCATGATAAGGTAGTATTATTCTGCGAGCGTGGAGGCTTCAGGAGCAGTTCCGTATGTGCGCTTTTAAGCTCCCTGGGCATTGGAGCGCTAAAGCTCAGGGGAGGGTATAAAGGCTACCGGTCGGTGGTCAATGAAATGCTTCCGAAGCTGAACAGCAAAGTGCATTATATAGTAATACACGGCTATACAGGAACGGGAAAGACAGAATTGCTGAAAATACTTGAAAATAGAAGACATGATGTATTGGATCTGGAGAGATGTGCAAATCATAGAGGATCGCTGCTCGGGGATGTGGGTTTGGAAGGCCGTGTCAGTCAGAAGCAGTTTGAATCCCTGGTATATGACAGCTTGAAGAACAGGAAATCCGATATTGTATTTGTTGAGGGTGAAAGCAGCAGAATAGGCAATATAGTGATTCCTCATTATATAATGGAGAGTATGAGAGCTGGAAAGCACATACTCGCTGAGGGGAGCATAGAAAAGCGGGTGCAGAGGATAGTTGAAGAATACACCCGAGTTGAGGATTGTACCACAGGCATCAAGAGCTCCCTTGAGAAGCTTGGAAAGCATATTTCTGCAAAGAGAATAGAAGACTATATCAAGAGCGTTGAAGCCGGAAATTACAATGAAGTGGCTAGAGACCTGATGTTAAGGTATTATGATTCTATGTATAAAAATGAGCAGAAGCAATTTCAATATGAACTGACAGTCAATACTGATAACATAGAAGAGGCCTGCAGCTCTATAGAAAAGTGGCTGGGAAATATGAGACCGGAGTGGTAAACTCCGGTCTTTGCTATACTTGATTTACTTTACTGTTTCCATTGCTTTTTTTGCAAATTCCTGAGTTACAATTTTGTCATACTCTACTTTTTTATCCAGTTCACCTGCAGATTGCATTACTTCCTGCAGCAATTCCAGAGATTCAGGAGCCGTAATCGGGTTGTCGCACCAAGCGTCGATTTCCTTATATCTGTTGATAACTGTTACGAGAATCTCATCATCCGCATCAGGGAAGAAAGGTTTTATTTCCTTTGCTATTTCTTCGGCTGTATGGCTCTT
>CAZUGK010000209.1:3024-5716 GCA_964619815.1 uncultured Clostridiaceae bacterium
AAATGAAACTCTATGAATCTGGACAATTTCAGATTTATAAAATGCATTTGTAAACTTCTGAACCAGTTCTGGGTTTTTATCGATCATTTTCTTTGTAGTGTAATAAGAGGTATATGAGATTAGCCCGCTGTCTTCTCCAATTGAAGCTACGATTTTGCCTGCATTTTCTTTTTCCAGCATTGAAGCTGTGGGTTCAAACAATGCAACATAGTCGCCGGTTCCACTCTTGAAGGCTCCTGCAGTAGCTGTGAACTGCAGGTTGGTTATTATTTCAACGTCTTTTCCGGGGGTTACTCCATGCTTCTTCAGTATGTATTCAAGTGTCATTTCAGGTACTCCGCCCGGCCTTCCGCCAATAATCACCTTTTTCTTTGTATTCTCCCATTTGAATTCCGGTTCGTTGTTCCTGGCAACGAGGAAAGAACCGTCACGCTGGGTGAGCTGTGCAAATACCACTGCATAATCTTCCTTGCCTTGATTGTATACGTAGATACAGGCTTCCGGTCCCGAAAAGCCAATGTCGGCTTGGCCTGAAAGCAATGCGGTCATTGTTTTGTCTGCACCCTGACCGGTAGTCAGTTCTATTTTCAAACCCTGTTCTTCAAAGAAGCCTTTGTTGATTGCAACATACTGTGGGGCATAGAAAATCGAGCGTACCACTTCGTTAAGCCTGACAGTGGTCAGTTCTTTCTTGCTGCAGCCCGCGGACAGCATTACCGCAGAGGATAGCACAATAAGAGCAATTAGTATGATTGATACCAGTTTTTTATATTTTTTCACCAAATACCCCCCAATCATAGTTTTGGTTTAAAAATCTGCAATAGCTTCAATTTTTCTCAGACTAATGCTTTGGCTTTTGTTTTTTTTACACTATTATTAACATATTATGTGCCGTGTTTTGTTTTGAGCCAGTTCACTTAAATTTTCACGATCCGGTATTCCGGAGCAGAAGCATTTATTATGGATTTGCGCAATTATAAATGGTAATATATTAGTATAATGCCAGTAAACAGAGGGTGTCACAAGTAAATATTTAAATTTGTTTGTGGGAAAATAAAAACGTATGTATTAGAGAGAGGTGAGCTATGAATATTCCAAATATATTGACCATCATCAGACTTTTATTGATACCTGGATTTGTTTATTATTTTTTTTCTCCAATGGAATATGGTATTAGAATAGCCATAGTGATATTTGTGGCAGCCGGTTTGACTGACATACTGGACGGTTTTGTTGCACGAAGGTATAACCTTATCACAAGGCTGGGAATAGTGCTTGACCCTCTTGCTGATAAACTGATGCTCATTACTGTACTTGTAAGCATCACGTTAAAAAATCAGATACCATTCTGGATTGTTGTAGTGGTGGCAATAAAGGAAACCTTGATGGTACTGGGGGCAATTACGCTTTTCAATGACCATGATATAGTGGTTCCCGCAAACAGGTTCGGAAAGCTTTCGACGATTGCTTTTTATATCGCAATTTTATCTGTTGCCTTTGATATGCCATTTGCGAAGGTGTTTCTTGACGGTTTTGTGATTGTGACTATTGCGGCGTTGGTGGCATATGTGAACAACTACATAGGTATAAGGCGCCAGCATAAACTGGACCTGATAAAAAAATAATGTTGACAAATTTGCACAACTTTAATAAGATATATTAATAATAGATACAGTCACGAGTCACTTGATTAGGATGGGGCTTCGAAGCAGCCTCGACCCCAAAGGAATACCTGAATTCTAGAGACTAGAGACTAAGGACTGAATATACAAGCAATGAGGAAGAGGAGTAGACAGCGACCGCCTCCAAGAGAGAAAAACCCACAGGCTGTAAGGTTTTTCAGGTCCGGTGCTATCGAAGGTAGCTTCTGAGCTCCTGCTGTGAATAGAGTAGCAACAGGCGGGTCTGCCCGTTACAGTTCAAAGAGCCGGTGTTTGCCGGAAATAAGGTGGTACCGCGAAATATACCTTCGTCCTTAACATGGGCGAAGGTTATTTTATTGTATAGGAAAGTATAACTTTCCTATACAATAAAATAACCTCTATTTAACTGCCCGTGCCAGAATTTCCTCATTACATTCGGAAAAGGCACATGGGCTTCAAATGCGGCCGCAGCCGCCTTTGTTCTTTTTTGAGCACACTATACTTTGAAGGAGGAGATAACAATGGATGAATCGAAAAATATTGCCAAGGCGTATGAGCCTAAGCAAGTAGAAGAAAGATTGTACAAAAATTGGGTAGATAAGGGCTATTTTACTCCGGTTGCCGATAAAGATAAGGAGCCTTATACAATAGTAATACCGCCTCCAAACATTACCGGGCAGCTCCATATGGGCCACGCACTGGATAATACCTTACAGGACATACTTATAAGATGGAGAAGAATGCAGGGCTATGCTACATTATGGCTTCCCGGCACTGACCATGCGAGTATAGCTACAGAAGCCAAGATAGTTGAAGCCCTGGCAAAGGAAGGAAAAACCAAGTACAACCTTGGAAGAGACAAATTTCTGGAAAAAGCTTGGGAATGGAAGCATGAATATGGCGGAAGAATACTGAACCAGCTGAAAAAGCTTGGAAGCTCCTGTGACTGGACCCGCGAAAGGTTCACATTGGATGAGGGCTGCTCAAGGGCTGTTATGGAGGTTTTCATAAGGCTTTATGAAAAAGGCCTCATTTACAGGGGTGAGAGA
>CAZUGK010000210.1:0-5661 GCA_964619815.1 uncultured Clostridiaceae bacterium
ACACGGTCCCCCTTTAAACCAACTCCGGGCACATCCCAATAATTCAAGCCCACGACATTGGAGGCAGCTCCTCCCCCAGATGCCTTCCCATAAAACGACAATTCGTAGCTTTTGCCCGGCTTTAAAATAACCGTCTGCTCCCGGCTACTGGCTGTTACGCAGAGCGCCTGATTTCCTTCATACTTATCATCTGACAGCTTCTCTTTTGTATCCGCGAACGAAACATCCCAAAATTCCAGTCCATTCTCAAAGCCCGGATTTTTGATAATATTGTCAATTTCTTTTAATACAAAATTATCTACCGTTACCGAGCCTCCACCCACATAGATTACCACCGTCGCTTTGGAAAATTCTGCTGGCACCGAGCACTTGACCGTATATTCTCTGTATTCCTCAGAGTTCAAGGTCACACGGTCCCCCTTTAAACCAACTCCGGGCACATCCCAATAATTCAAGCCTACGACATTGGAGGCAGCTCCTCCCCCGGATGCCTTCCCATAAAACGACAATTCGTAGCTTTTGCCCGGCTTTAAAATAATCGTCTGCTCCCGGCTGCTGGCTGTTACGCAGAGTGCCTGATTTCCTTCATACGCATCATCTGTCAAATTCTCTTTTGTATCCACGAAGGAAATATCCCAAAATTCCAGTCCATTCTCAAAGCCTGGATTTTTGATGATATTGCTTGTTACATTACCAAGTGCCGAATCCAATATATAACTTGTAAAATTATATACTGCTGTAGAATTTGTAGTCCCTTGTATCTTCTCAATCAATTTTTTAGCTTCTCCGTCAACCGATTTGCTGACCCAGTCTGTTAATGCAACCATCTCTTTTGGTGATAACGGACTCCAGTTATAAATAACATTACTTTGCAACTGATACAGCTCATTCTTCTTGTAATCAGACATTAACTGGGTTCGATGATCATCGTATTCTATTCTCTCAACAATCTGCTCTACTAATGTAACAGCACTCTCTTCATTGTCAATGCTTTCTACAGCCTGCGTACTTGCATGAGATAATACTGAAGCTTCATAATATTCAAACATGTAGAGCAGGTCTTCTGCTCTCTTTTTCTGCAATTCAGTTTCAGTTTTTGCAATGGCTTCTTTCAAAAGCCTCCTGCTCTCTGCAATATCTTCTCTTGATACAGCATCCATATACCGATTTGATGAGAAATCAATGAAGTTCGTTCTGGGTTTTGAGTTCTTCCAATTTTTATACCAATCACTTTCAAAGATATCTTCTTCCCAGAATTTCTGCCAAATGCCGTAATATTCCTTCAGATGCAGCTCCCACTGCCCTTGTATACCACTCATCCAGAAGCTTGTCAACATCTTGGCTCGGATCCCATTGTAGCTTTGCTGAAACCCAAAGCTTTGGTCCTTCGCCAAAATATGCGCATAATTCACTCAACATTACTTCAACACCATTTTCTGCCGCATGCTTGTATACATCCGCCATATTGCCAAAGTAAGTTCTGGGTACCATATATACACAACCGTATAGATATTCATAGAAAGCCAGCGTCGCTCCTGTATTTGCCCATCTCCTTATAAAATCTACTGCTTTTAAACCTATCTCAGGATCGTTCCACGACAGTCGTTCATCCGTTATATATATAACAACCCTTGGATCCAGCTTCACGTTATCCGGTGGATCGTACACATTGTAATATGCATATGCTGAAAGATATTTGTCCGGATGCTTTTCAAATACTCCCTCTGAAACCTTTTTAACCCATTCGAAGTATATGTCAGACATATCCTTCATGCCTAATGAATTAAGCTTATTTGGATCTCCCCCAGAAAAGTTGGAAGTATCATTTATACCTAATGTATACGTATTGACCTCAGGATGGGTATCAAAATACTCATTAATGGTTTTAATCCCTTCTTCTACAATTCCCTCCGCCTGAAAGCACGGTTGCCAATTATAAGTACTTAAATCAGCCCCTTCGGGATAAAATTGCGGATTCGTATCTTTATATTTACTAGGCGGATATAAAGCAGCCAAACCGTGATTAATGTAAATCGACGTTCCATTCATACGGTTATTAAGCGCCCATTCATCAGACATTTTATTAAGCCCCGGAAAATTACGGGCCATAAACGCAGGATTCTGCTGAAGATTCTCATTTTGAGGTATGCTGATATCAGATCTTTTGGGCACATCTTCCCAGCTCTCACCTGGCATTAGCCATTGGACTTCTGCATATCTCTCCAGAAACTCACTTACACCAAAACTCGTTCCTTGTGAACTTACACCAGCAATCCTAATGGCCTCATTCTTTTGATTGATGATAAAACCATCTGATTTCATATCTTTAAGCAATTCTTTCTGTTCTTGACTTGAAAGCCATTCTCTGCCCACAAAGATTTGTGTCTTTTTATCTACGGAATCACTCTTTAAATCTATTTTTCCTGTTTCAACCGGTTGTGATAGCTTTTGGGAATCCTTTACTCTTAGCTCAATATCATCAATGTAAACATATTCACCATCTGCAAAATTAGTGAATTCAGTTCCGAACTGTAATACTCCTACAGGTTTATTGTTAATCTTTTCAGGTATATTAATCTCCAGCTTCAGTTCCTTCCATTGTCCGTTGCTGTCAGAGGAATTAACAAGATCACCTTTAAGTAATCCTATATTTTGTCCAGCCTCATTTAAAAACAAATTTCCATCCTCATCTCTGAAATTTACAAAAAGATGAACTGTACCCTTTGTTTCAGCTCCTGATGGAGTGTAATAATATCCTATTAGTTCATATGTATTATACTTCGGGTCAATCTTTATTTTAGCATAATTAATCCACCCAAGACCCACGGATGAAGCTATTACACTATAACTTCCTGTTCTGGTCACTTCATCGCTCCGTTTAATTGTCCCAGTCCCTCTGTCAATCGGATAACTCCAATCATTCACGGTTTCAGTAGTTTCAAAGGATGGATTGGCATTAATAGGTATTGTTAAATCCTCATTAATTGTTATAATTCCACTTTCCAGAGTAAATTGATCATTGTACCAAACTCTGTAGAACATTTTTTGTTCAATCCCGGACTTTTCAACAGGAGTGATATTTAATGTCGCTGTGAGTGTGGCAGCATCCCATGTCATGCTATCTGGCTGCATCAATTTGCCTGGAACATTATTTACAATTGCTTGCACCCTAAAATCATCTGCCGAAGGCTGTGCATCGGGAATTCTGTCAAAAATTATTTTTAACCATCCGTTTTCGGCAATAATATTGGCAGATGAAGTATCCTTTATGACTAAAGGAAGCGTTGCCCCTGTGGATTTCTTTACATATTCGATTAATTTATTTGCTGCATTCTTTGTCTGAGTATCCGCAGTTGATGAAATCACTACAGAAGCCTTTGCAACTCCGCCTTCTACAATCGATACTCTGTTTTCAGACGGTGTAGGTGTAGTGACTGTAATGCTAAAGGTAGTACTTGCAGTCTTGTCGTCCAATGTGACAGCAACGGTAACCTTCACGGTACCTGCATCCACGGCTGTCAGCAATCCGCTCTGCGTATTAATAGTTGCCACATTCTCCTTGTCAACAGACCATTCAATGACTGCATTGCCAAGATTTGCTGTCTCATTATTGCTCATCAGACCCGATACGCTCAATTGCAATGTTTTTCCCTTTTCAACCCTGTTGTTTCCGCTGATTTTAACCGTCGAAAGGCTTGGTGTCGGGTTGGAGGTTGACGGCTCCGTCGGTGTTGGGGTAGGTGTAGGCGTTGGTGTTGTTGACGGTCTTGGTACAACCTCACTTGTGCCGGTCGCAACGGCTTTAGTTCCTGCAAAAGTTCCGGTTACACCAGCCGATGCTATTACTTTTGCACCCACAACCTCAATTAAATTGTTATTGGCATTAATTTTAGCAGTTTCAAGCTTTCCGTCTCCTTTGACCTTAAGCCCTTCTGATTCGGATACGAGGGTTTTTGCCATTCCGTTGATTGTGGCTGCACCATTGCTCGCTCCTTTATTGAATTCAATTGTATTTGCAGATGATTTCTCGTCAATGAAAAGCGTAGTTTTCTTTCCGTTAACCTCAACCTTGGAAAGTACCGCAGCTTTTGCTGTCACTGTGATATCCGAGGCATCAATCTGTAAAATTCCAACTACACCGGTTACAATAACATCGTCACTGCCATCGTCTATGATGATCATCTCAACTTCTGAACCATCCTGCACCTTGACGCTGACCTTTCCGTCTATTCGGCGTACACTCACAGTTCCCAGCATGGAAGAATTCTTTATGATGATGGAATTCTCTCCCCCTCCGCGTACTATGGTTGTGCCTTCAATTTTGACATTGTCAAGGGTAACGTCGCCGCTCCCTATGCCCTCTGCAAGAATAAGGTCTCCTCTCACGGTCATGTCCTTCAATACTACGCCGTATGTATTTACAACCGCTGTCCCTTCGATGTTTTCTGTATAAGTCCCGGCTTTATTGTAAAAACCACTGACTGCATTGTTAACAATCGCCGCAACTTCTGCACGGGTAATTTTCGCCTTGGGTCTGAAGCTTCCGTCAGGAAATCCGCTTATATATCCTTTTTCCACCATAGCGTTTACAGCATCCACTGCCCACGCGCTGATTTTTCCGTTATCTGTAAATTTCTCAGCTCCGCCGCCTTTTACAGCCAGTGCACTTCCAAGCATAACTACCGTTTCTTCTCTGGTGGCATAATCCTCGGGACGCAGTTTGTTGTCATATCCAACAATAATTCCTGAGGCATTTGCACCTAAGATTGCTTCGGTGTACCATTTGTTTCCCACATCGGAAAATTTATTCTCAGACTTCGTCTGATACAGCATCAGGTTTTTCAATAGGGCCGCAATTTCTGCACGGGTTATGGGATCGTTGGGTCTGAAATTTTTTCCATCGCCATGGAGCATCCCCAAATCACTCCATTTTGAGATCTGCTTGTCAGCCCAGTGCCCATTTGTGTCACTGTATGCCGCAAATGCCGGAAGGTCAATCACGGATATCAACATAACCACAGCAAGCAGCATGGACAACAGCTTTAAATTTCTTATCTTCATACTTCTCCTCCTAGTTTATTTTTGTTCTAGTATGGACATTACCTAAAAGTACCCTATGTGCCAGTTGTTTACACGTAATAAATGATGATTTTTTAGTTCGATACTCTGTTCTGATAAAATATAGTTACTATATCTACCTCCCTCTAAGTCTGCCAAATCAATTCCCTCCATAAAGTATTTCCATGCAATATGGCAGATTTGTATTAATTTATCAACTTTCATCTCCATTTTTCAGGTGGGAAAGTTGAGTTAAAAATCCTGTTCTCATTCAAGTACTATATTCGGCGCCAAATATCATACTCTTTGGAGAATAGAGATTAACTCCTAAATAAATCACTGTTTTAAAAGGACTTGTGAAGATTAGACCAACGTTTGTTTTCTTTGAATTTTTTAGTGAAAACACTTTTTGTGTAGACTTTTCCTGTTATCTTTATATTTATAATGACACCAGTTACATGTGATTTTTATATTCGACAACAACAAAATAATGACCAAGGACATATATTTCTATCCTACTGGGTTAAGTAAAGATTAGTAATGCACTTTAAAATCAGGTGCTGCACTAGTAAACTTGATCCTATCACTGTCAATTTCATAATA
>CAZUGK010000211.1:0-3393 GCA_964619815.1 uncultured Clostridiaceae bacterium
GAAATATAGAAATTATATATGAAAGTAAATAAAGCTAAAAAAATATACCTTTAGGAGGAAAAGAAAATGGTGAGAGGTGTAAAGAAATTTGTTAGAAAATTGTGCGTCATTATTGTATTGCTTATATATATTAACAGTCCGTTCGTAGCCAGTGTGAATGCGTATACAGATGATTTAGCAGTTAATTCTGATAAGGCCGAAGCAATTAATTCTGTTTTAGCCGGAACACAAAAGCAAGCTACTATAGTTAATTCATTAACAGGTGATAATAGTTTGTCAGCATCGGCATTTAGTTTTAGTTCATTCTCAAATGTGACTTCAAGTGAGAATTTAATTGATAATGGAGATTTTGAATCTGATCCAAATGAGTATGGTGCATGGACGTCATTTTATGATGATACTAAAGCAACTCCGGAATTTATATGGGATGCAAAGTTACTCGTAGAGATGCAGCTATTGTATTGCTAGGCTTATCATCTGGAATCAGAGCCTTGAGATTAAGATGAAGGATGTAAAAAAATCAGAAGGCATGTAAAGATATTGATATTGGAATGATATAGGAAGGAACTTATAATGATTTTAGAAGGCTCGAGCTTCTTTTAGTTTCAACACAAAAAAGAATAATTTTGGGAGGTAGCTATGACAAAAAGAATAATTAGCTTATGTGTGTCTTTACTTATCCTGCTTTCTGTATTCAGCGGATGTGGAGGCGGAACTCCGTCCGATTCAACCGCAACAGTTTCGGTATCGTCGGAGTCGACGGGGCAGCAGTCAGGAGACAACAGCACGGCAGCAGACCCGCTGGAGAAGTATGCAACTCCGATAGACATTACCACGGTCCTGAGCTATGGACCCAGTTCAAATGCCAATCTCATACCCAAGGATACGACTCCTGAGAATCAGAGTTTCATTAAAATTTGTGCGGATACACTTGGAATTAATTTGAAATTTTTGTGGACTGTACCAAGTGACCAGCAGGAGCAAAAAACAAACCTGATGTTTGCGTCAGGAGATTTTCCAGATGTAATGAATGTAACCATGCAGCAGTTTCAGCAGTTGAAAGATGCCGATGCCATTGCTGATTTGACCGAGGCCTTTGACAAATATACGCTGCCCGAAATAAAAGAAGATCTGGTTAAAGACGGTGCAGCAGGACTCAAAGCAGTCTCCAAGGATGGAAAACTGTTGGGAATTCCTCAGTTGATGAACCCGACACAGACGATAGAGCTTCTCTGGATAAGATACGACTGGATAAAAAGTCTGGGGCTACAAGAGCCCAAGACCATGCAGGATGTGCTGGCTCTAAACGAAGCATTTGCCACAAAGGACCCTGACAAGAATGGGAAAAAGGATACGGTAGGACTTGGATTCACCAAGGATTTATTTGCAACGGGAACTCTTGGTGGATTCTTCAACGGTTTCCACGCTTATCCGTCGGCTACGAGTGGAAACGGATGGATTAAAGGGCAGGACGAAAGTCTTGTATACGCAAATATTCAGCCTGAGGTGAAGACTGCGCTTGCAGAGCTTCAGAAAATGTATAAAAACGGCTGGATAGACAAGGAATTTGCCATCAAGGACGACAATAAACTGGTAGAAGATATCACGGCAGGAAAGGTGGGCATGATTTACGGAGCATGGTGGAATTCCGCATGGCCCCTCCAGCTCAATGTCACCAAGGATTTAAAAGCTGAGTGGAAATGCTATCCCATCATGTCCATTGACGATAAGCCTGGAATGCCTGGAATGAAGAGAACTATTATCAACAATGTTATCGTTGTAAATAAAGATTGCAAAAATCCCGAGGCAGCCATCAAGCTTTCGAATTTATACTATGATATTAATTACAAGAGTGGAGAAGCCAAGTACGGAGATGCCATGAAACCTGAGAACGGCTATGTGTGGGATTGGATTCCGTTCAGATCCGAGCCTTATTGGGGAATCTTCAATCAGTACAAGGTGCTGAAGGAAGTCAAGGACACCAAGGATGAGACCAAGCTGACCACTGGTTCTATGAAACTTGATTATGACTATACAATGAAATATTACCACGGCGGTGAAAGAGAATGGTGGGGCTACTACTACTCCAGAGCGGATGAAAACGGCCCTTGGGGAGTTATCAACAAGCTGTTGGAGAACAACCAGATACAATACCTGGAGTACTATGGAAATCCGACGCCCACTGAGGCAGAGCGTGCTGTAACGCTGAACAAGGACTTCCTGCAAACCTGTACAAAAATCATCATGGGAGATTCCCTGGATTTATTCGACAAATATGTAGACAACTTTAACGCCAACGGCGGCAAAGAATGGACCAAGGAAGTCAATGAGCAATACAATGAAATAAAATAAATCTTTGTATACATTTATGCGAAGGAGGAAAGTTTTTTTCCTCCTTCTGCAATCATCATCTATCAAAATAATTCATGGAGGTATCGTTGGTGAAGCATAAGGCGTTTAGACTTTTTAAAAAAGAAATACCCTTTCATTTGATGCTTTTGCCGGGACTGATTTTTCTGATCATTTACAGTTATGTCCCGATGGGAGGGATTGTCATAGCTTTTCAGAAATTCAGTCCAATACTGGGAGTATTCAAATCTCCATGGGTGGGCTTGCAAAATTTCAAATATATTCTGTCATTGCCGGATATCTTCCAGATACTCTGGAATACAGTATTTATCGCTTTGCTCAAGATGGTCTGGGGCCTGATTGTACCCATCACTGTCGCACTTTTACTGAACGAGGTTAGCAAAAGCTACCTGAAAAGAAGCGTACAGACATTGATTTATCTGCCCTACTTTCTGTCATGGACCATCCTCGGCGGAATTCTGATTGATTTATTATCGCTCAAAGGCCCAATCAACACGGTTATTCAGCAGCTTGGGGGAGATCCGACGATGTTTCTCGCAAGCAATTCCTGGTTTCCCACCATCCTGGTAGCTTCGGATGTATGGAAAAGTTTTGGGTTCGGAACCGTTGTATATATGGCGGCGATTACGGGAATCAACCCCGAGCTGTATGAAGCCGCCCACGTGGACGGAGCCAACCGATGGAGGCAGACCTGGCATGTTACCCTCCCCGGTATGATGCCCATCATTGTACTCATGGCTACCTTGAGTCTGGGAAATGTTTTAAACGCGGGCTTTGAACAGATATTTACATTATATAGCCCGGTGGTTTATCAAAGCGGAGACATCCTCGATACCTTTGTTTACAGGTTGGGGCTTATACAGGCCCAGTTCGGACCGGCTACAGCCGTAGGACTGTTCAAGTCGATGGTTTCCTTTACATTTGTTTCACTGTCCTACTACCTGGCATACAAGCTGGTAAATTATCGAATATTTTAGTTAAAGAGGGTGTCATTTTGCAAATCAAACTAAGTATTGGCAGAAA
>CAZUGK010000211.1:3426-5635 GCA_964619815.1 uncultured Clostridiaceae bacterium
CATATTTTTCTTGTGTTTTTGGGGCTGATATGCGTACTCCCGTTCTGGCATGTACTCTGTGTATCCTTGAGCTCGAGCAGTGCAGCCTCGGCAGGAGAGGTCTACCTTTGGCCGGTGGAATTTACAACCAAGCCCTATGAATTTGTGCTCCAGAAGGCGGAATTTCTCGTCGCCTTCATGGTATCGGTAAAGCGGGTAATTCTGGGTGCCGCAGTTAATATGATTTTGACCGTGCTCACCGCATATCCTCTTTCCAAGGAGGTTACACATTTCAGGGCAAGAACTGTCTATGCCTGGCTGTTTGCTTTTACCATGTTTTTCGGCGGAGGGCTGATTCCCACCTATATGGTCGTTAAACAGACAGGACTGATTGACAGTCTGTGGGCCCTTATTCTCCCTGGTGCTGTGCCGGTTTGGAATGTTATCCTGCTGCTGAATTTTTTCAGGGGGGTTCCAAAGGAACTGGAAGAGGCTGTAAGCATTGATGGTGCAAGTCAGTGGACCATCCTCTGGAAGATATACATTCCGATATCCATGCCTGCGCTGGCGACCGTCCTGCTTTTTACGGCGGTGGGCCATTGGAATTCATGGTTTGACGGCTTGATTTATATGAACAGGACAGAGAATTATCCTATGCAGAGTTATCTCCAAACCCTTTTGGTAAAAACAGATATGACAAAATTCCTGACAACGCAGGATATTGAAAGAATAAAAAACATCTCCGAGAGGACGGTAAAATCGGCGCAGATATTTCTTGGCGCACTGCCCATTCTAGTGGTATACCCCTTTCTGCAGCGATATTTTGTCAAAGGAATTGTCATTGGAAGCGTGAAGGGATAGCAAGCAGCACAAAAATGTCGTCAGTGTCAGATGTAAAAAGCTTATCCACAAATACTTCACATATTTTCCACAGAGTTATACACAACACACAGTGAATCTGTGCATAACTTAGCCTGTTTAGAGAAGTTATACACAGATAAAAGGGGACAGACAGCCAAATGACCGGGAAATGGGTGGCTGTCTGTTTTTAGGGCAATCACTGATTCTACCGGAAGTTTTTACTCAATTGTCAAATCCGGCTGATGTCTTTTCCCCATAAGGTGTCTCTTTTTTCTATTTTCCACGGTATCAAATATGATTGAAAAATCATAGTCATCCGGATACAACTCACTGGCGGCGACATGCAGCTGGAGTCTTTTGTGATTGATCAAAACCTTCTGTGTTTTTATTTGTACCCCTACCTCGCCCTTCTCATTAGCCCTTTGATAGACAATGCCAATAGACTTTTGGGGGTAAACCCTCACCGAATCACCAAGATTGAAACGCTGGCTTCTTGGAACTTCAGCGTTCTTTGGGGGCTGGGCGGATTTGACGGTTCTGGTGGGGTATATGGCTGGCTGGGGCAGAGAAGGAGTAGTGCCCCATGTGTTGCTGCCGCCGGCAGCTTTCAACAATGGTTCCCTCGAATATGCGGCTTTGTGTGCCCGGGAAATCATTTTGTCGGGCAATCCCAGCCGTTTGGCAATCAGCAGTGCGCAGCTTTCTCCTGCCTCGCCTATTTCCATGCGGTAGAGCGGCTGAAGGCTTTCGCTGTCAAAGGCCATCCGGGCATTAACCAGGCCGGGGGTTATTTTGGCATATTCCTTTACCTCGGGGTAATGAGTGGTTGCGACGAGGGTACAGCCCTTTTGCACCAGCTCTTCCAGAATTGCTACCGCCAGCCCCATGCCTTCTTGGGGATCGGTGCCGGAGCCCAGTTCATCCAAAAGAACCAGCGATTGCCGATCGGCCAGCGCCAGTATTTGAATGATGTTGGACATATGGGAGGAAAAGGTTGAAAGATTTTCTGAAATGCTTTGTCCATCACCGATATCACACAGTACATAGCTGTTTAAGGAAAATACACCCGATTGGGCGGGAATGTGCAATCCGCTCTGCGCCATGAGGGACATGAGGCCAATTGCTTTTAGCGCAACAGTTTTTCCTCCGGTATTTGGGCCGGTGATTACAACGCCCTGAACATCTCCGCCGCACTTAAAGTCGAGAGGCACCACAGTTTCAGGACGCATCAGAGGATGCCTCCCGCCGGCAATCTCAATCTTTCGTTCAAGACATGTCACCGGAGGAACGGCCTTCATGGACAGGCTCAACTTTGCCTTGGCAAATACAAAATCCAGACTTTCCATGGTCTCGATATTAATTTGGAGGC
>CAZUGK010000212.1:0-5580 GCA_964619815.1 uncultured Clostridiaceae bacterium
TTCTAGCTAGCATATATAGTACAGATGAAGTTTACCTGTAACATTATCCCAGAAGATTCATACAAAGATAGTCATCGCTTCTATTTTTTATCAATTTGATCTGGCTCAATATACGAAGTTGCTTTGGAGCACTATGTTTGCAGAGAATCATCAGCTTTGTTGACAGTAATTCTTCATAAATGTAAGATTCAAAGAATTGTTGAGATAATGAGGAATGTATAAGAAAATTAAGCATTGGATCAACATGTAAAAAAGGAAGATTTATACATGAATAGTTTTAATAAAAAATGACGTATTCGGATCAAAAAAAGAATAGAAGAAGGAAATCAATTATTAACCAAAAAAAGTAAATTCATTTCTAATTCATAGAGTTTTATCTTTTATTTAATACTTATAACATAAAATAATTTCAGAGTACTTTTATATTTTTATAATAACTAATTATACTATTTTGTGATACATTGAGGGATTAATATCGTAAGTAATAACGGTGACATGGAAAAAAGATTGTGGAGTGCAGCAGATGAGTTACGAGCTAACTCCAAACTGAAATCATCTGAATACTCTGTTCCTGTACTTGGTCTTATATTTTTGAAATACGCTGACCACAAATTCTCTGTTCTGCAAAAAGAGCTTGAAGGAGAAGGTACAGGTAGAAAGAAGATAGGTAAGGAACGTTATCAGGCAAAAGGTGTAATGTACCTACCTGAAGAATCCCGGTTTTCATCCCTGTTGAAGCTACCTGAAGACCGTGATATTGGTAAAGCACTTAATGATGCCATGTCAGCGATTGAGCGTGAAAACACTGAACTCAAAGGTGTTCTTCCCAAATCATATACATTACTTGAAAAAAGTACTCTTCTGAATTTACTGCGAACATTCAACTCAATACCAATGGATATTGAAGGGGATGCCTTCGGCAAAATATATGAGTACTTCCTAGGCGAATTTGCCAAAAGTGAAGGACAAAAGGGTGGTGAATTCTTCACCCCTACATCCATTGTAAAACTCATTGTAGAAATTATTGAACCTTATCATGGTCGTATCTATGACCCTGCCTGCGGGTCAGGTGGTATGTTCGTACAGAGTGGTAAATTCGTTATAAATCATAAGAAGAACCCAAATGCTGAACTCAGTGTATATGGTCAAGAAAAAACTGGTGAGACCGTGAGATTAGCTAAAATGAATCTTGCAGTTCATGGTCTTGCAGGCGATATTCGTGAAGGTAATTCCTACTATGAAGATATCCATGAGAGTGTCGGTAAGTTTGATTTTGTGATGGCAAATCCACCTTTCAACGTAGATAAAATAGATAAGGAAAGACTCAGGGATGACAAAGCCCGTTTCCCATACGGTATGCCAAAACCTGATAATGGTAATTACATCTGGATTCAATTATTTTATAGTTCATTGAATGAACATGGTCGAGCAGGGTTTGTGATGGCGAACTCCGCAAGTGATGCCCGTGGTTCTGAGATGGAGATACGTAAGCAGCTCATTGAAGACAATGCACTGGATGTCATGATTTCAGTGGGTTCTAATTTCTTCTATACGGTCACACTTCCATGTACTCTGTGGTTCCTGGATAAAGGAAAGAAAGACACATCACGGAAGGACAAGGTGTTATTTATTGATGCACGCCACATATTCACACAAATAGACCGTGCTCATAGGGAATTCACACCTGAACAAATAGAGTTCATAGCTAACATAGTCAGATTATATCGCGGTGAAGATGTTGAAACACAAAATGGTAGCAATGCACTGTTGAATGTGAAGTTCCCTGATGGCACTTATAATAATGTTCTCGGTCTGTGCAAGGTCGCAACTCTCGATGAGATTGAAGGTCAAGGATGGAGTCTAAACCCAGGAAGATATGTTGGTGTTGCTGAAGGTGAAGTGGATGAAGATTTCGACTTCAAGAACCGGCTGGAAGAGCTTAATGAAGAGCTTCAGATACTAAATACAGAGGCAAAGGAGCTTGAAGAGCAAATTATAATGAATATAATCAAATTGTTATAAAAGGAATGACAATGACGACACTTTTTCCACGAATAACACCTCTTGGCACAGTTGCCAATGTAATATCTGGATTTGCTTTTAAAAGCAGTGAATTTGGTCAATTAGGTATACCTGTTATTAAAATTAAAAATATTCAACTAGGTGAAGTAGATTTAGCTAATATACAATGCGTCTCGGAACAATATTTATCAATAGACTCAAAATACCATGTGCACAAAGGAGATATTCTAATATCTCTTACAGGTTCACATATCAATCAACCAAATTCTGTGGTTGGGCGAGTAGCCCGATATAATAAAGGTTTTCCTAAAGCACTGCTCAATCAGCGTGTGGGGAAAGTAATTATTAGAAGGCTAGAGAAGTGTTATGGGGGATTCTTATATTATCACTTATTCGATGAGAATATAAGGAGAGAAATTGCTTCATGTGCTCACGGAGCTGCAAATCAAGCTAATGTCAGCCCTACACAGATTGAGAAACTTAGCATTTACCTTCCACCAATCTCCACTCAATATAAAATTGCATCTATACTCTCATCCTATGATGACCTTATTGAAAATAACAAAAGACGCATCAATATACAAGAAGAGATGGCACAGACCATCTACGATGAATGGTTCGTGAAATTCAGGTTCCCAGGTCATGAAAATGTGAAGATGGTGGAATCGGAGCTGGGAATGATACCTAAGGGGTGGGAAGTAGGTAGATTAGATGATGTTCTGGTTCTACAAAGAGGTTTTGACCTCCCTACAAATAAACGTAAAGAAGGAAATATTCCAATTTATGCATCTACAGGAGTTGTTGGAACTCATGATATGTCAAAAGTTAATTATCCAAGTGTAGTTACAGGGCGTAGTGGTTCAATAGGAACAGTAATGTATGTTGAGGAAAACTTTTGGCCATTAAATACAACACTATGGGGTAAAAAGTTCCAGCGATCGACACCCCTCTATGCATATTATTTATTAAAAAGTATTAACTTAAATTCATTCAGTTCAGGTGCAGCAGTTCCAACACTCAATAGAAATCACATTCATTCTTTAAATGTTGTTATGCCTCCAAATGATGTGATTGAACACTTTACTGAGTATGTAAAACCCTTTTTCACATTAAATAGCAAATTAAATGAGAAAAATATCAATCTTAAAGCCACTCGTGACCTTCTTCTACCCAGACTCATCTCTGGTGAAATTGATGTCTCTGAACTTGATATCGATGTAGGGGGCATCACAGAATGACAATATATCCCGATCCAGATTCTGAAGAGGCACTCGAAAATGATACAATGGACTTATTCAGAGCTCTTGATTGGAATGAAGTAGTTAGCTGTTATGATGAAAAGTTCGGTGCCAATGGTACTCTTGGACGTGAAACATCAGCAGATGTAATACTTGTTCCCAGACTCAGGGAAGCACTTCGTACATTGAATCCTGATATTCCTCCAGATGCCATTGAACAAGTTGTGGATGAGATAATACGTGATAGAAGTCGGATGACACCTGCAAATGCCAATAGAGACGTTTACAGGTTGCTTAAAGACGGTATAAAGGTGAAGTTCAGCAACAAATACAATGAAGAAGTCATTGAAACGGTTCAAGTCATTGACTGGAATAATTGTCATAAGAATGATTTCTTCCTTGCATCACAGCTCTGGATATCCGGTGAGATGTACAAACGTAGAGCAGACCTGATAGGTTTCATCAATGGAATACCACTTGTATTCATCGAACTGAAAGCATCACATAAAAGATTGGAAAATGCATACAATGACAATCTGCGTGATTACAAGAACGCCATTCCACAAATATTCTGGTATACTGGTTTTATTATATTGTCTAATGGCAAACAAAGCAAGATAGGCACGCTAACGACTCCTTGGGAACACTTCAGCGAATGGAAGAAGATAAACAGTGAGGGTGAAGAAGGAATCATATCTCTGGATACCATTATTCGTGGAACTTGTGAACCTTCCAGATTGCTTGATATCCTTGAGAATTTCATACTCTACAGTGAAGAAAGTAGTGGAATAGTCAAGCTCATCGCAAAGAACCATCAATATATTGGAGTAAACAACGCCATTAAATCATTGAGAAAGGTTGAAATCAATAAAGGGCGTCTCGGTGTATTTTGGCATACGCAGGGCAGTGGTAAGAGTTATTCGATGGTGTTCTTCGCACAAAAAGCACTCCGCAAGTTTCATGGCAGTCATACCTTCCTTGTAGTAACAGACCGTGAAGAACTTGATAACCAGATATATGGAAATTTTGCAAAAACCGGTGTTGTTACTGAAGAGCATACACAAGCTGTTGATGGGGGACACCTGCAACTACTACTTCGTGAGGACCATCGTTACATATTCACATTGATACAAAAATTCAAGACACCTGAGAAGGGTTCATTTCCACTCTTGTCAGAGCGTTCTGACATTATTGTTATCGCAGATGAAGCACATCGAAGTCAATATGAAACTCTTGCTGCAAACATGAGGAAAGCTCTACCAAATGCTGCATTCATCGCATTTACAGGTACACCCCTGATTGTTGGTGAAGAAAAAACCAAAAATGAATTTGGTAATTATGTAAGTGTCTATAACTTTAAGCAGTCGGTCGATGACGGAGCAACGGTTCCTCTTTACTATGAAAATAGGATACCTGAACTGCAACTTACCAATGATGCATTTGATGAGGACATGCATCGCATCATCGAAGAAGCAGAACTTGATGAGAATCAGGAAAAGAAATTTGAGCGTGAAATTTCAAGGCAATATCACCTTATTACTCGTGACGAAAGACTTGAAACGGTTGCAAAGGACATGGTATCTCATTTCATGGAACGAGGATACCTGGGTAAAGCCATGTTCATTGCAATAGACAAGGCTACTGCCGTTAAAATGTATGATAAGGTCCAAAAGTACTGGAACGAATATCTCGAAGACCTCAAAGTTCAATATGCAATTGCTACTAACTCTGATAGAGATATCCTTGGTGATAAAATCATATTCATGCAGGATACAGACATGGCAGTTGTAGTATCACAATCACAGAATGAAGTTGAAGACCTCAAAAAGAAAGGAGTAGATATTAGACCACAACGTGAAAGAATGGTCAGGGAAGACCTTGAGACAAAGTTCAAGGATTCAAATGACAACTTCCGTATTGTGTTTGTCTGTGCTATGTGGATTACAGGCTTTGATGTTCCGACCTGTTCAACCATTTACCTTGATAAACCTATGAAGAACCACACTCTGATGCAGACCATAGCCCGTGCAAATCGTGTGTACAGCGATAAAACAAGTGGTTTGATTGTTGACTATGTCGGAATGTTCACTTCACTACAGAAGGCTCTGGCAATCTATGGTTCCGATTCAGGTGGTGGAGCCAAACCGGGTGATTATCCTGTAATCGATAAGGAAGAACTTGTCGAGAAACTCGAAGAAACAATTAATGAAACTATCTCATTTTGCAAGTCTCTTGGAATCGATATTGAGAAGATTCTGCTATCAGCAGGATTTGAACGTGTAAAACTACGGAGTGATGCTGTTGAAGCTATCCTAGTAGA
>CAZUGK010000213.1:0-5543 GCA_964619815.1 uncultured Clostridiaceae bacterium
TTTGTTCATAAGTTTTTATTTTCTGTTCTAAAGCCCAGTTATAGACAAATCTACAAGCGCCAAAATGAACTTTTATCATTTCCGTTTGTTTTTTGTTAGGGTAGATTCGGAATTTGTAGGCTTTTAACATACTATATGCCAAATGTTTTAAAGAGATTATAAGTTCTATTAAACTTGCAATAATGAAGCTGACAGCTTTCATCCCCACCTGTCGGGCTTCGCCCTCCGAGGAAGGGGACTTCCCGCCTTAGAGTTAAACAGCAGTCATTCATCTCTATATCTAGATCGTCGTTCTTAGCTCGTTCCAAAGACTCAAGATGTTCTTTTCTTTCAAGTTCGTACTCTTCTTTTGAACACCCCGGATATTCCCCTATAAAGAGTGGTACACACCCACCACTCTTCTCTTTACACCTTTTATTCATCAGTTCCAACCTCTTTGCTTTAATAAATGTAACCTCGATCTAACCATGGAGCCTTTGAAGTATGGGATTTTATTACAAAAGTTTCTCTCGAACTCGAATTCGTCTTTTACTACCAGATTTGGATAGTTTTCTTTGACTTCAGTCCTGATTAGGGTGTCAAGTAGTTCAAGGGGACTGATATCGTTCCTAACTGGACTAACCTTTCTAACCTCATTTTTATCTAGTTTCCTATATATGTTCTCTATAACTATTTCTTGGTTAGAATGGTTAATTTGGTTAGGAATAGCATCAGTAGCCTCTGAACTGTCAAAAAATGACTGGTTAGGTCTAACCGATGACCGGTTAGGATTTGTTGACAGTCCAAAATAACTTTTCCAGTTTTTACCGTCATCTTCTGATTCTCTCTTTGTATACTGTGGAACTTCGTTTTTACTGTACCATTTAGGTCCGGTCTCGAATCCCATTCCTCGAATGCTTTCACTAAATTCCATCTTCGAAATTCTTCTGTGCCCTTTAAGTTCTCTATATTTTTCATATTCGTCATACAGGTACCATATTGGCACTATTCTCTCTGGATCCACGGTGCATTCATCGTTGACAAAAGCTTGTACAGGGTTCGAGAGTGTTTCATATTTTGTTTTCCTTGTTTCTTGATCTTCTTCATGTAGAAGTCTGCCTTCCTTCAGAATGTCTTTTAAGATCCTTACACATTTCCTGCACAGATTTTGATATTCAGCTTCTGGAATTTCATTAACTACGTCTTTCCCATCTACAAATTTGTTCTTAAACTCCGTTATATCCCACCTTCGATAAAAACCATCTGAGCGGTCCGTGGTCGCAGGTAGCCCATTAGTTGATATAATGATCTTTGCAGTGTTGACAAAGTCAAAAGAATCTCTTCCTTTAAACTCACATGAAACTAAATCACCACCAGATAGAGCCTTTAACATATTAGTTTTCGATAGCAGGTTATAGTTAGTTTCGCCGATAAAAGCAGCCTTTTTCTTATAGAGTTTTGAAGCTTCAAACTGTGATTTAGAAAGCCTGTCAAGGTCTGTACCTACGCAGTTCTCAACACCTACAAGCTGTCTTAAAAGAGTCATAAACTGTCCTTTACCGTTGGATCCCGAGCCGACAAAAGCAAAAATTCTCTGAATTGGATATCCGTCATACATGCAATAAGCGCAGATTTCGCATAGATGAGCTGCTTTCTCCGAATGCCAGCTTTTAAAAAGTCCGTCTATAATAGGAGTATCTTCAGAATCTCCTAATTTATGGGGTATTGGTGATGAATAAAAATATTCTGGCGTTGCTTCGAAAGTTTCTCCGTTTTCAATATTTACAACAAGGTCTTCAAACTGGATCCATTCCTTTTTAGTTGGTTGTACTCTTCTTTTTCTTCCAGTTATCCTAATGGCTTCTAAAATTTCCTGTTTCATCTGCGATTTGTAAACAGTTAAGTCCATAGATTCAGAAATCTGACACATAATTTCAGTTTCGTCTACTCTCTCATACATTTTGAAATATTCATTCCACATCCAGTAATTCCTTGCTGGATCGTAGTAAATTGGTATGCTCTCCTGCAGGGCCTCTGCTATCTGTATCGGGCTTAACATAGCTCCTTGCAGGATTTTATCAATTTTTTCAGTCCTTTTTTTAAAAGGCTCTCGCCCCACATTAAAAGGAGCAGTTTCTATAACTTTGTTGTAGACTCCATGCGGCAGCTTCCAACCTTCTACGATATCCTTTTCTCCACACAACTTTTCTTGCAGGGCATAATAGACCATCGCCTTTGTAGGCATCGGATCATCGTCTGGAATAAAACCGTGAGCTTTAGCATAGTTCCAGACAGTGTAAATTGTGTGGGGATCATCAAAATCAACATCCGACCCTCCGGACCCATTATGTCCAAAGCCTGCCCCCGAGCACGTTGAGATTCCAGCCTCTACAGCCAGATATGTAAGAGCTGTATGACTACAGTTATGCCTCCAGCAGTGCAGCATCCCATTTGAAACGCTTGTATCCTTGTACGTTTTTGATCCATGGAAGGGAGACGGGAACCTGAATGTAAGGCTATCACTTTTTCCCGTTACATCATGAATACTAAGGGACCATAAAGCAGATTTATTTTTAGAATCCTTCTCCTGAGCCGCCGCAGGCTTCTTAGTTTTTTTTTGTTTATTGGCTATATCTACAGCTCTTTTATTCTCGAGGCAAATCCTGTAGGCTTCTGGTAATTCGTCGTAAGTGATCGAAGTTACCTTGTGCTCGATCATCACAGAATACTTTCCAGCGTTTATCCTGTCCTCTTCAGGGACCCTGGCAAGCTCCTCAGGTGCACATGGAACGTAAGACCCGGCAGCTACAACATACTGCCAATTAGCTCGAACTTCTCCTGCATCCTCCGTAGCAATATTCTGCTTTGCTGAATTGTCAAAAATGGATTTAGCAAGAGGATCCGATGTAAAATAAAAACAATGCCTTCCTATCCTCTTTCTTGATTGGTTCTCTAACGTTGGCTTGTGACTTTTGACCTGTGATAAATCATCGATGTCTACAATTACAAGTGGATCACTGTCTGTCGCAGCTATTCCTATGTTCCAGCCCAGGCCCATTAGTTTGTATGCTTCTTCAACAGTTTTTCTGTTGTTCTTCCAAGAATTCCCCTTCCATGGGTCCTTTCCGTTTTTTTCGAGGGGAAAATAAAAAGGCTGATAACCCTCGGGTGCACTAGCGGTCAAAAGACAATGAAATTTTATGAACTCCTCGGGATCCGTGTTAATAGACATGCAGCTCACACCTGTTATCTTCGTATACCTTTTGCCAGCTGCACCCATCATCGTCAACGTCGCCACTCGGTGCAGCCTCCCATGAATCCTGGACATTGTTAATTTTATAATTATATCCGTTTTTAGAGCGAGTCATCTATCCACCAGCTTCTGATGGCAAAATTCGTTCACTTAAAAGGGAAAATTTTCCCTTTTCAAATCTTCAAGAAACAATCCTCCTGGAGGACATTTGGTTCTACAGGTTCTATCTTAGCACGGCATATGTTCCAGTCATGAACCTTTTCAGTAAGTCTGACAAGCTCAGAGCTGCAATCTCTCAAGACTATCTGTACTTCATACCATCCCTCTCTGAATACTCTAGGAAGATAACCTTCATTTTTCACAACATCTCTTGGCAATGTTATGTCAGAGGCAATCTCCTCTGTATATAATGGAAAGTTCATTCCCAGTCCTCCGCTACGCCTTCAAACCTCAACAAACAAAACCTCATCTTCTCTATTGTAGGAAAACGGTTTTTGCCTCTCGACTGATAACGTCCTTCAGATCAGGATATCTGCACCCAATGCATTCAGAAAACATTGAATGCCTGCCTCGTATTACAGGCTGTAAAATTGCTTTGGGGACATCTTGCAGAGCTTCTACTTCTATGTAGATACGTTGGTCTTTCTTGCAGGCAAAGAAGGGACGGACTTTCATAGATCCCCTTCCTCCTTTGGGCATTTTTCCGTATGCTGAGGCATTTCCCAAATGAATCTGCACACTAAACGGCCAGACCACTTTTTTTTAGGTTTATATTGTCTAAATTCTAAGTAGCAACACCCGCCTCCCCCCTGGAATGTTTTTACATTCAACATAGTCCAGCCTCCTTCCTGAGCATCATAGGACTCTCCTTGCAATTGTGTTCCAGGAGACTGTCATCGCTCCCTCGAAATCCTTTAACAACTTCCGGGCTTTCGCAAGATAAAAAAAGTGAATGTTGCCTTGGTCATGACAGAGCAGAGCATAGAATCCATCTTTTTCTTTGAGCAGCGAGTCTTGGTCTCCTCTAAACCAAAATCTCCCTGGCCGTTCTCCAGTACCATTGTCAGACCTACGACAGACTCTCTGACATGATTTGATTTCGAGAGGCCTTCCTTGATATTCAGCATCTAATTCCTTTCCTAGATACTGTAATTCTGGAAGAAGAGTCTGAACAATATCCTCGACCATCTTCCCGTTGTGATGAGCAACTGTGTTGCTTAAAACCCTGTCAGGATCACAGCACATTCAGACCACCTGCTTCTGATCTTTTGGCTTAACCTTCTCGAGGTCCGAGAGGTCAATCCTGAGCTTATGAATTGACAGCTGGTACCCACACTTCGAACACAGCACATATGGCCACTGAGGTTTTGAAAACCCTTTCAGGTCCCAGCCACCATCGTGATCATATGAGTGCAATTCTCCGGTCTTTAGAGGCTCTCCACAACTGCAGGTCTTCTTATCTCCCTGCAATACACGCTCCCAGATCTTCTCTTTTATATGTGAAGCAAGACCAGGATATGAGATGCTGCAGGGCTCGAGAATCTTCTCAACCTTTTCGTCCTCATACCTGACTTTTGACCAGCACACAGGACCGTACCCTCTTTTGACGGAAGCTTCACCTTTCAGAGTTCTGTTGCATCGCATGCATTTTCCGGAAACATGAGAAGTCATAGGGCTTCCTCCGGCATGGATGCAGTTTTGCTATTAGAATGAATACTCACTTCCTTTTGAGCGGGCTCTAAACCCGAGGAATCCTCATCTGCATGATTTTTTAAAATCTGTTGAACATCCTTAACTGATAATGTGGAATTGGGATTTTGATAAATATTCACAGGGAAATCCCAATTATCAGCATGGTTTTCATGCGTTACAGTATTCTCTATCACTCCTGCATGAATATGCCCTTCAACAAGAGAACATTGAAACGACAGAGAACCGATAGAAAGACTCAAATGAAATGGAGGAAAATTTCTTCCTTGGGTGGAGTTCTGCTCTATACTGGTTGGCGCCTTATAGTTTGACAGATCTTCACTCACCTGATTCACCTCTCAGTATCAATTCAGAAGCAATGCGCTGAATACGTTTCTCAGATGTTTTCAGAGCTTCCCTGATTTCTTGATTTTTATACCCATTTTGTAGCATTTCGGCAATTTTTTCATCCTTCAATTTTTGCTCAGGTGACTGATTATACCTAATTGCCTGAATATGGTTAAATCTACCAGTTTTTATTTGGTCCCAAATTTCAGCCTGTTCAAGAGTTAATCCCAGTGGCATCAAGCATCACTCCCGAACTGCATTTTGAGCCTTTGAT
>CAZUGK010000214.1:0-5537 GCA_964619815.1 uncultured Clostridiaceae bacterium
ATGGAGTTTTCTGACATACCTACAGATTCGCCAAGATTCACAGCCTTATTCAAAGTGTTTTTCCAATTTGTCCATTCCGTAAAGGCATCAACTCTATTTATCTCCATGACATCACCTCCGAATAATTATTAACGCTTTAAATTTATTATTCGGATTTGCTGTTTTTATATTCATGGGAAAGTCCGATTTCACATATTCCTTAAGCTGTTTTCAAATTCAGATTTTGTTATTAAGCCTTCAAGATACCTGGAATTAATCAGTGCTATTTCCTCGAGCTTTTTAAATTCCTCCAATTCAAGCTTGAATCCGAAATTGCACTCCGGGCAGCTAAAATAGTAAACCGTATCACACTGCACCAAGGGTATATTCAACACTCTGAAAAGCCTTGAAGTTTCGTAGATACTGTAATACTCATTGTTGCCGCAGTTTTCGCACTTGGAAGCTATCCTTTTCAGTATATCCTTCCCTTTTTTAATGCAGCTTAACTGATCAGCATAAACTTGTCCTACATACCTTGTCCTCGCTATATCTTTTCCGCAAAGCCCCACAGAATTGCACCCCCTCAACTATTTAAACCCGACAGCATTATTTATTTCATATATTCTACCAGTAATTTCAAAATCCTTCCTGTAAAATCTAATATTGTAACAAATTTACCATTTTATCGACAGGCAAAATAAATGAGAGACAGTTGTCTCTCATTTAATCTATTCCGCGCTTTCACGGAGTTTTACCGATATGGTTTTGTAATTATCCAGCTGATCATAAATTTCAAGCTGTACAATATCGCCAACTTTATGTTCTTTAATTTGAGCTATTAGCTCCTCAATTGTCAGAACCTTCTTGCCATCCAGCTTTGTTATTATATCACCGCTCTTGATTCCAGCCCTGTCAGCACCGCTGTAGGGTACTACATCGCTTACGTATACACCCTGCGGCATCTTGTACGCTTCAGCATTTTCCTTGGATAAGGTCATTCCCTGTATGCCAAGATACGGTCTTGATATCTTCTTATTGTTTATTAAATCCTGGATAATAGGTTTTGCTTCGTTTATCGGTATGGCGAAGCCCATTCCTTCAACTGTAGTTTCTGCAAGCTTTATTGTATTGATTCCTATAACCTTTCCTTCACTGTTCACCAAAGCTCCTCCGCTGTTACCGGGGTTAATGGCTGCGTCAGTCTGGATAAGCTTTATTGAGTTATCTCCGACACTTACTTTCCTGTTAAGTCCGCTTATTATTCCGGCAGTAACCGAACCTGCATATTCTGTGCCCATAGGGCTTCCTATTGCAACTGCAAGCTCTCCTACTTTAAGCTTTGAAGAATCACCAAGCTCAGCAACTGTCAGATTCGCCGGATCAACCTTTATTACAGCAAGGTCTGTCTGTGGGTCACGGCCTACGAGAGTTGCCTCAAGCTCCTTACCGTTATTGAGTATTACCAGCATGTCATCTGCAGCTTCTACCACGTGGTTATTTGTTACTATATGGCCTTGATTGTCAATTATGATACCGGAGCCTGTTCCCTGACCTTCGTATACTCTGCCGAAAAAGTCCCTGCTCCGCGTCTTCAGGCTTATCGCTACAATTGATGGTGATACCTTCTCAGCAATTGGCACCACAGGTGATACCGATTCGCTGTAGACTATTTTTGTGTTCTCCGAACCTGCTGCATATACACTGTTTACATCGTTCCTGGGATTAGGAAGGAAGTTATCTATTCCATAACCGAATATTGTTCCTATTCCAAGTCCTGCAGCAAGTATAAGCGCAATAAATTTTCTTGGGCTTTTCTCCGGCTTCCTTTCAATGACTTCCCTGTAAACATAGCTGTTCATTTCATTATTTTGATTATTTTCGTTATTTTCATTATTTCCGTTAAAAAATTCGTCCATATCTCATTCCTCCTTTTAACTGTGCCTTTAAGCTATATTTAAAATATAACCGAAATTTTTGAATAAAATATGAACAATTTGTAAATTTTACGTTTTTTCAACGGTAAATGTGAATTTTACAAAGCCTTCACTGCTGGAAACCCATATTTTTTCATTCAACTGGCTTATTATCTCCTTGACAATTGAAAGCCCCAAACCATAACCGCCTTTATAAATTCCTCTGGAAGCATCTCCTTTATGGAACCTCTCCCAAACCTTGTTAAGCTCTTCAGAACTAATCTCTGTTCCGGTATTGACAACTTCCACGATTATGCTGTTTTCTTTAGCTGAAGTTCTTATCTTAATATTGCCGTTTACCGGAGTAAATTTAACAGCATTATCCATGAGATTGGAGAGCACCCTTTCAATCAGCACCTGGTCTGAAAATACGAAGCTTTTCTCTTCAAACATGCTGAAGATCACATCCAGCTTCTTCTCTGTTATTCCTTTTTCATAGGCTATAAGCTTCCTTCTTATTGTTTCATTGAGCTCAAAGGACTCCTTGTTGATTTCCAGTCTCCCCTGCTGCATATTATTCAGTTCAAGAAGCTCATTTGTTATTTTAATCAGCCTCTTGCTTTCATCCAAAACGACATTCAGGTAATGGTCTCTCTTTTCCTCCGGAATGGTTCCGTCAACTATGCCTTCTATAAAGCCTCTTATCGAGGTCATTGGAGACCGCAGGTCATGGGATATGTTTGCTATGAAGTTCCGTCTGTTCTCCTCAATCTTTTGCAGCGAATCCGCCATGTTGTTAAAGCTTTTCCCCAGCTCTTCTATTTCATCTCCTGTATTTATATCCAAACGCTTATGAAACTCTCCGCCTGCAATTACCTTGGCGGCTTCGCTGATTTCCTTTAAAGGGTCTGAAATCCTTTTAATCTGAATATATAAAATTCCATAGGCAATAGCTACCGAAACCAAAATAGCCCATAATGTCAGCCTATAGATCTCCCTGAAATTTTCCTGTATTTCAAACAGAGATGCATGAACCAGCACTCCTCCGGCAAATCTGTAGTTTACAAAAACAGGGTAACCAACTGTCAGGGAAGGTTCACTAAGCATCCCGCCAAAGTTCCCCTGCTGCTCCAATCTTTGCCCCCCGGCAAGCTTATTAAGCTCTTCATCTTCAATTGTTTGGCCAAGAAGCCTATCCTCGTTGGAACCTGATACGGCAATTATAATCCCATCATTGTTCACAACCCATATATGTGCATTAAGAAACTTGTCCAACACCTGCAAATCATCTGCAAGGCCCCTTGGATTGGGGTTTTCAAGATAAAGCACTGATGCAGCCTCTTCTGCCACCTTTCTGCCCTGCTCGTACAAAAGTTCTTTTCTGGACTCAATAAAATACTGGTCAAATATTTTCAAAAGTGTCAAGGCCAATATCCCAAAACCTACGATTATTGCTATGCCATAGGTAATAAATAACTTCTTCTGTATGCTGTTCTTCATCATTTCACCTCGAACTTATAGCCTACACCCCAGACAGTCTTTATTTCCCATCTCTCCGCTTCGTCGCTGAACTTCTCCCTCAGCCTTTTCACATGAACGTCCACTGTTCTGGTATCACCCATGAAATCATACCCCCAAAGCTTTTCCAGCAGCTGCTCCCTTGTAAAAACCTGATTGGGGTGGCTTGCAAGGAAATATAACAACTCCAATTCCTTCGGAGGTATTTCAACCTTTTTCCCTTGGTATGTAATACTGTAATCGCTTTTATTAATCACCAGCTGAGGATAGACAACCTCTTCAGCTGCCGCATCAGTGCTCATGGTTCTTCTGAGCACTGCCTTCACTCTTGCTATAAGCTCCTTCGGCTCAAAGGGCTTTACCAGGTAATCATCGGCTCCCAGCTCCAGCCCCAGTACCTTGTCAAAGGTTTCACCTCTGGCAGTGAGCATTATAATTGGAATTCTGCTTACCTTCCGTATTTGCTTGCAAAGCTCATAGCCATCTATTTCCGGAAGCATTATATCCAGAATGACAAGATCAGGAGTCCATGAATGAAAAGTTTCGAGAGCTGTCTTGCCGGAATACACTGTCTTTACCTCGAACATTTCCTTTTCCAGGTACAGCCTTATAAGCTCCGCAATATTGCAATCATCATCAACAACCAATATTCTTCCCTTCATAAAAATCCCTGCCGTTTCAGTATTATATTAATCATTATGATACATCAACCATAGAGATTATTCAAATACAAGTAAAAAGGCACCGAGTTCACGGTGCCTGAAAAGAGGGGAAATATTGAAAAAAGTTTTTTCAGTGAATGTCTTACAACATTAAAACTTATGGTTTTATTATACGCAATTGCCGTTAATCTATCTGTGTATTTTTTGAAAAGTTCTTGTTAATTCTATATTAACTCAAATAAATCAATATCCAAAGAACTCTCTCCTGCATAGATTGATATGAGGGGGTGCTTAAAATGTACGATGAACTGCATACACACAACTTTGAAGGTCGAACCAGCAAAACAGCCGCACATTTTCACGATTACTCCGGGGTTACTACCAAAAACCCCGATTTTGGCGGGCATGTCCATTATATGTCCGGTTATGCTACTGAGAATAATGACCATGTACACTACTATTCCATAGTAACCAGCCAGGATATCGAAGTAGAAGAAGGACATATCCATTTCTTTCAGGGTATAACCACTTTAGAAAACGGACATTACCATTTTATATACGGTTACACAACAGTTTATACCGAATACTAGCTTAAAAAGGGCAGTTTTCTGCCCTGAGCTTGAATATAGTTGTGTACTTATACGAGCAGCCATGTAATGCTAAGGTGCTTTACATGGCTATGTTATTGCACTAATTAGCAGCTTTCAAGACCTTTTGCAAACTCAATATACTTGTTTCTTAATTCAGTATTTTCGCCGTCCTTCTCTAACGCTTCAAATTCTGTATCCAGCTTTTCAAGAGTCTCTTTGGACAAACGCCTCTCAGTATGCTTGTATATTGCGTTGTCCTTTAACTTATAAAATCATCGCTTCTTACCTTTTTTCTCAGGTCCTTTTTCCGGGTCTATAAACTCTTGTCTTTCTGCTGCTCTGTTCAAATCACTGAGAGTAGGATTATACTTCTTTATTACATTATTCTTATTTCTGTCATTTTTCATTATAATCACCTCTTCAATATTATTTGTATGCTTAATCATATGTATACTTATCTGTTTTTTGCATCCTAAGTCTTTTATAATGATTACTGGTATTTAACAAAAATTTTCTATATAATAAAGCTTAAATACCTGAACAGTTAAAATCTTCTTTACGAGGAGGGGTCTTATGATAAACAGTGATCAGGATTTCCGTTTTTACAGGTCAGGAAGCCATACTTCCGATTTTGTCTTTGATAAAACCGGAGCAAAGTATCGGAGTAAAGATATTGAAACCGGTGAATGGCCTCCTTATTGCAAGTTTGATTTGAAAAGTAACCTCTTTGATGGACTTATGCCCGTCATATTGAACTGTCTCAACGAGGCAGAAGCTGTTGACTGGAGCATGGACGATGTGGTATTGCCGGGCTCAGGTAAAAGCTACCGGAGATATATGAAAATTGAAGGCAGCATTGATGGGCAGAAGGCTGA
>CAZUGK010000215.1:0-5520 GCA_964619815.1 uncultured Clostridiaceae bacterium
ATCCGCTTTCTCCTTCAAAGTTTCAGGATATGATTGGAAAGGCAGGAGCCTTGGATGCAGGTTACTGGGTATATGCCGCGCAATATTTCAGAGCCGATCAAAAGCGGCAATATATTCATAAAGAGGATTATACCCCTCTGGCATATTTCAAGGCTATGAAGAATGGAAATATTAGGCTGGATGAAATCATCAAAACCGGAGAGACAGTAGAGATACCTAAAGAGGAGGTGTTCTCGTACACTGCCGGAAGGATTTCAGGGGAACCTACTGAGGCGGACTGGAAAAACTCACCTTATACAGAGGATTTTGCGGTGTATACAACAGGGGTAAAATCTGACATTAAAACTAGGGCTCAGATACTACATAACGGGACATCCATTTTTATCAGGGTGGAAAATTCGGAGAGCAGTATGAGCCAGCTTGCAGCCGCCAGCTCTAGTAGAGATGTTTATGGCCCAGACTGTAATGAGTTTTTCTGGAAGTTTGATGATGCGCCTGCTGCTGTCCATGCGGCGGTAAACAGAGAGGGGGGGATCTATGATGCCTTAAGTACAGGAATAGGCTCTGAAAACGCTACAGTTAATTTCGAAGGTATAAAAGTTGTAAGTCAGGATTTTAATGATATGTGGGTAAGTGTAACCGAGCTGCCTTTAACTATCGACGAAACGAGGCATGCAAAACCGGGAGAATCCATCCGCCTTGAAATAGCAAGATACCGGCCGCTTAGTGCGGAGAATGCGGAAAATAAGGACGGTGGAGTAAGAAGTACCTGCTGGGCTGTTACCTACGGCACTTACTTAGGCTCTCAAAGTTTATGGGGTAAGGTCATCCTTTCCGAAACTCCGAACACTGCGAACCCTGTGACATGCACAGTTACATTTAACAGCAACGGAGGTAGTGATGTAGCCCCTATCAATGTTACAAGCGGCAGCGCAATCACAGCAGTTCCGGCAACTCCAACCAAAGAAGGCCATACATTTGATGGATGGTACAATGAAGCAACGTTAGAAAATGCATGGAATTTTGAAACAGACAAAGTGACTTCTGATATAACGCTGTATGCAAAATGGTTGGAGAATACAGAAGAACCGGGACAGGACCAGGATAAAGTCCTTGTGAGCATCATGACACCGGCGGCGATCACAGGAGTAGCAAACGGAACAGCGAAGAATGCAGGAGCGCTGGGCTTGCCTTCTACAGTTAAATTGGAAATCAAAGCCACAACGGAAGGTAGCATAGAAGTAATAGAAGCAGATGTAACATGGAATGTGGCGAACTCAAGCTATAACCCAGATTCAAAAGATGCACAGACCTTTACGGTGACCGGAACTGTGACATTGCCGGAGGGAGTAGTAAATCCGGACGAGATTCCGCAGACCGTAAGTATAGAAGTGATAGTAAAGGCGGCGGAAATACCAACAACTCCAGAGACACCGACACCGACACCAACACCAACACCGGCTCCGGTGTATGAAACAAAGGTTGAGGAGGGACAGGTGACAACGACGATACCCGTGAAGACTACAACGGACGCAAATGGAAGGGCTGTTGCGGTAATATCCGAGAACCAGTTGGCTGACGCCATCGCCAAGGCAGCGGCGGAAGCTGCAAAACAGGGTACAAAGACCGAAACAACTGTCAGAATTGAAGTAAGTGCGACTGCAAATACCAAGACAGCCGGGGTTAATTTGACAGCGGAAGCCTTGACAAAGTTCATAGAGAGCAAAGTAGATACACTGGTTATCTTCACACCATTTGGAGCAATGACCTTTGATCAAAAAAATGCAGCGGGTATCTTAAAGCAATCGGCAGGAACGGTTACCATCACTGCCGCAAAGGTTGAAGCAGCGGAGTTAACGGCGGAAATACGGCAGAAGGTTGGAGACAGACCCGTTGTGAGCCTTGATATAATCGGTAAGAATCAGACAATATCACAACTTGGCGGAAATGCGACAGTGACCATACCTTATATACTCAAAGCTGGTGAAAATCCAAACGCACTTGTCGTCTACTATATCAATGAGGCAGGAAAGCTCAAAGTAGTAACTAATGGGAAGTATGACCCGACGACAGGGACAATAACCTTCAAGACACCGCATTTCTCAAAGTATGCCATAGGATACAACAAGCTTGACTTTGTAGATGTGGCAGACAATGCTTGGTACGGCAACGCAGTGACCTTTGCGGCGGCAAGGGGAATAACCGCCGGGGTGGGTAAGGTCAACTTTGGTTCAGATGAAGCTGTAACCAGAGCGCAAGCCCTGGTAATGATTATGAAAGCATTCGGCATCAACCCTGATGAAAACGCAGAAAACAACTTCAGCGATGCAGGGAATACCTACTACACTGGATACCTTGCGGCGGCAAAGAGCTTGGGAATAACCAGCGGAGTGGGCGGCAACTTGTTTGTGCCTGACAGGCAGATTACAAGGCAAGAAATGTTCGTATTTGTATATAATACGCTTAAGAGTATTGATGAACTACCGGCAGGAACTACCGCAAAGAGTATGGCGGACTTTAAGGATGTAGAGAAGGTTGCCGATTATGCAAATAAAGCCGTTGAATTATTTGTAAAGACTGGAATTATATCCGGAAGCAGCGGAAATATACTGCCGGCAGATTCGGCGAGCAGAGCACAATTTGTACAGATTCTTTTTAATATTATTAATCGTTAAAACATTGATAAAGACTGGGATAGCCTTATGTCAAGGGCTATTCCGGTCTTGTTTTTTAGATGATTTTCAATAACCAATCAGAGTATAAATAATGGGGGATTAGCATGAAGATAATAATCTTAGGAGCAGGCGGAAGAGGGGATGTCTATGCCCGTTTCGGAACAATGGAAGGTATAGAAATTGCAGCTGTTGCAGATATAAACCCTGATAGATTGAAGAAGTTTTCAAAGGCTCATAATGTCCTGGAGGACAGACTTTTTACGTCATGGGAAGAAGCTCTGGAAAAAGAGAAGTATGCTGACGCGGTCGTGAATGCGTTACCGGACAGAGACCATTTCGTGCCTACTATGAAGGCCCTGGACAAGGGGTATCATGTGTTACTTGAAAAACCTATGTCTCCCAGTGAAGATGAATGCAAGAAGATGGTTGAAAGGGCTGAGGAAAAAGGTCTTATTCTAATGGTATGCCATGTGCTGAGATATTCTCCTTTCTTTGAAAAGCTGAAAGAGGTATTGGATAGTGGAAGAATAGGAGAGATAGTTAACTTGCAGTTGACTGAAAATGTGGTTTACTGGCATTTTGTTCATTCCTTTGTAAGGGGTATATTTAGAAATGAGGAGCTCTCCAGCCCATGGATTCTTGCCAAGTCCTGCCATGATCTTGATATAATCGGGTATCTTACAGGTAAAAAGTGCGTTTCTGTAGTTTCTGAAGGTAGTCTGATGTACTATAGGAAAGAGAATGCGCCGGAAGGTGCTCCTGATTTTTGTTTGGATGGATGCCCGCATGAAAAGAGCTGTCCGCATTTTGCACCAGCAATTTATTTGAAAGATATGCAGAACATAAGCTGGTTTACTGCAAAGGTATCGCCCGATGATTCAATTAAAGGAAGATATGAAGCTTTACAAAAAGGGTCGTTTGGAAAATGTGCCTACAAATGCGACAACAATGTTACCGACCATCAGAGCGCTATATTTCAGATGGAAGGCGGAATGACGGCAACCTTTAATATGTGTGGCTTTTCCAGCGAAAATACCAGGACTTTAAGAGTTTACGGGACTAAAGGGGATATAAGGGGGCATCTGGAAAAAGGTGAACTTGAAATTACAGATTTCCTTACCATGAATATAGAAGTAATTAAGGTTGATTTTACTACCATTGTATCCGGCCATGGAGGAGGTGATTCAAGACTTATGAAGGATTTTATTGAGGTATTGGACGGAAAGAAGGGAGAAGTAAAATCTTCTGCCCGGCTTTCTTTGCAAAGTCACCTTATGGCTTTTGCAGCAGAAAAATCCAGAAAAGAGGGTATAAGAGTTTTAATATAAGGGTAAATATAATAAACAGATAGAATCTTGTGCACAAGGATATGCCCCCTTGGGATTAACAGAGTTTGCTAATTCCAAGGGGGCATATTTTAATGAGAATAGAGCTCTTGATAATTTCACCCATGATGAAGGTTTCAAAGAAAGCTCCCGCCATCATACCGTTTTTGGCAAGGCACTTTTACTGAGCCTGTTAAAAGTTTCAAATAGAATGAACAATATCAATTACCCTTCCAGAAGAAGAAGATGGCTCAAATCGGTTATAGATTTGGAAATGATTAAAATATTACATACTACAGGTTAAAATGTTACACTATATTCCTGTTTCTTTATGCTATAATTCAATCATTGCGAAAAAGGTAATCAACTGTAAAAAACTTTTCCTCGGCAGCAAATAATAGCAAAAACCCATCGAACTCACTATAGCGGATTTGATGGGTTTTGATTTTGTCACAAATTGATAAAAATGGCAGCAGCTGCTGGTTGGCGGCTTTGAGCGATTATTTCGACAGCAATATCGTTGACGAGTGTGGTTGCAGTGTAATAGAATATGTTTTAGATAAATTTAGATGCAATTGATTTTAAATGGAAATAGCTCTCAACAATCTTTTTTATGAATTTTCATTGGGGTGAGATATATGCTGAAGGTGCTTATTGTCGATGATGAGAGATACGTCTGCGAAAGTCTGATAAATGCGCTGGACTGGGAGGAGCTTGGCTTTGAAAAGCCTTTGTCGGCATCCAATGGTAAAGTTGCGTTGGAGATAATAAAACACGGTGATATCGGCCTGGTTATAACCGATGTCAAAATGCCGGTGATGGATGGGCTTGGGCTTGCCAGGTACATCAATAAGTTTTATACGAAAATATATATTATATTCATCAGTGCATATGATGAATTCCAGTATGCCCGGCAGGCGATGGAATTTGGTGTGAAAAGTTATCTTTTAAAACCTGTTGAAAAGGATATTCTAAAGGATACTGTTGTGAGAGTTATGAACCTTAAGGATTTCAAACAGGATAATGCCGGAATGAAGCTCGATTCGGAAGATGTAAATGCAATGCTTGTCAGAAAAGTTCAGAAATATATTCTGGACAATTTTGACAGGAAGATTTCCCTTTCAGAAGTTGCAGAGCAAATGTTTATATCGCCCCAGCACCTATGTAAAAAATTCAAGAAAATTACGGGGATGCAATTTGTGGATTATGTGTTGAATGTTAAGATTAAAAAAGCGAAGAGTCTTATAATGAATTCCAGTATTAAGGTAAAGGACCTTGCAATACAGCTGGGCTTCAATGATTACACCTATTTTTGTAAGGTTTTTAAAAAGTATGAAGGTGTGTCGCCTCTGCAGTACAGAGCCAAATTTGTACTCTTGGATAAGCAGCCTGAAGCAGCATCCGGAGAGGGCGAGTATGTATAGAATCAACAAAAGAGTCAAGCTTAAGGATTTCCTTATGCTTGTTTCCATATTTCTTACAATTCTGACCATGATCGTATCCTTAGCCCTGATTTACTC
>CAZUGK010000216.1:0-5382 GCA_964619815.1 uncultured Clostridiaceae bacterium
TTTATTTATTGTTTCAACCATGTGCACAGGTATTCTTATTGTCCTTGCCTGATCAGCAATAGCCCTTGTTATTGCCTGCCTAATCCACCAAGTAGCATAAGTACTGAATTTGAAGCCCTTTGTATAGTCAAATTTCTCAACTGCCTTAATAAGTCCCAGGTTTCCTTCCTGTATGAGGTCCAAAAACAACATGCCTCTTCCCACATACCTCTTTGCTATGCTGACTACCAGCCTAAGGTTTGCTTCTGTAAGCTTTTTTTTGGCATCAGGATCATTTCTTTTGATTCTATTGGCCAGATCAATTTCTTCCTCAGGGCTCAAAAGAGGTACCTTACCTATTTCCTTGAGATACATTCTGACAGGATCATCTATACTGATACCCTCGGGAACACTTATATCAAGATCCACTTCTTCTTCGGTGTCTTCATCAAGAGGAGGAATATCTATATCAATATCATTTTCCATAGCTCCTACTACATCTATGCCTTTGCTCTCCAAATATTCATACAGCTTATCTATCTGTTCCGGATCCATTTCTACTTCTTCAAAAGTATCCATTATTTCCTTATATGTCAGCGATCCATTTTTCTTTCCTTTGTCTACAAGTTCTTTCACGTATGTCATTTTGAGTTCTTCTGTTTTCAATGTTATCCCCTCCCTTCCGGATATTACCTTTTCTTCTTCTGCAGCTCTTTAATCTCAACAAAAAGTCTATTTGCCTCTTCCGCCTCTCCGGCCTTATACTTTTCTTCCATCTTTTCAATCATTCCTTGAATTCGTCTATCTAATTTCGAGTGTCTAACCTTTTCCACGCTGGATTCTGCCAGGCTGTCTATGTTTGCTTCCGGAAGCTTCTGACTGAAGATACCGGCAACTTTTGATTTTTCGTCGTCGTTTTCAAAGTAGCCTATAATCTCACCTGCCGTTATCTTTTTTCCCTCTCTAGCTGATTTTTGAATAATTTCAGCTATCCTCATATGAATATCATTGGAAAAATCGGCTGGTTCCAATTGTTCAAAAATATTTTTTGCTTTCTCGAAATAATAAATACATATATTGAGTAGATAAATCTCTGCTATTATTTCACCCTTTTTCAGCTCCAGTTCTGTTTTTTTACTATTTAATATATTATGTTTATTATTTCCATTTTTATTCTTATCACGAAGCCTGTTAAGCTCCGCATAAAGGGCTGACTCATTTACCTGCATAATATTCGAGTATTTTTTGATGTATGCGTCCACTTCGACATTGCTTTCAACATCTTTCATAATTTCGGAAAAACCCTTTGTAAATTTTATTCTGTCCTGTATGTTATTTATGTCCAAACCCTTTTTTAAATTTTCGAGCTTATATTCAATAAGCGAAACGCTTTTCCTGATTCTTTCTCTGAAGGCGTCCACGCCTTCCTTTCTGATGTATTCATCAGGGTCCTTGCCTGACGGCAGGCTAAGCACCTTAACGATGCAGCCTTCCTTCTCCAGTATGGATAATCCTTTCATCGTAGCAGTTTGTCCTGCTAAATCCGAGTCATAGGAAATTATGATCTCGTTGGAAAATCTCTTTAAAAGCCTTGCCTGGTTTTCGGTAAAGGCTGTCCCCAATGAAGCAACGGCATTCTCCACGCCAAACTGATGCAGCGCGATTGCATCCATGTAACCTTCAACAACTATTATATTTTCAAGGTTTTGCACCTTTTTTACAAAATTCAGGCCGTATATATTGTAGCCCTTGTTGAATACCGGTGTATCAGGGGAATTCAGATACTTGGGCTTTGAATCATCCATAACTCTTCCCCCGAAGGCAATAACGTTTCCCTTCAGGTCTATTATGGGAAACATCACTCTATTTCTAAACTTATCGTAGTATCTTTCGCCATCCTTATTCCTGACAATAAGGCCTGCCTTATACAGCAGTTCGGTGCCAATGCCCTTCCTTTTCATGAAGTCCATGAGGTCATGCCATCTGTCCGGAGCAAATCCCAGACCAAACCGCTTAATAATTGTCTCGCTTAGGCCCCTTCTTTTAAGATACTCCATTGCATTAGCATTTTTATTGAGGTTGCTGTAGAAAAACCTGGCAGCCTCAGTGTTTATCTTATATAATGATTTTTGAAGCTTTGCCCTTTCAAGCTGCTTTGGATCCTTGTCCTCCTCAAGCTGTACACCGGCTCTCTCTGCCAGCAGCTTAACCGCTTCAACAAAGTTTATTCTCTCGATTTTCTGTATAAAAGTTATTACGTTACCTCCAACACCGCAGCCGAAACAGTTGAATATCTGCTTTGACGGCGACACGCTGAAGGATGGTGTCTTTTCAGAATGAAAGGGGCATAAGGCTCCATAGTTGCCTCCGCTCCTCTTCAAAGTCATGTATTCTGAAATTACATCCACTATATCGTTTTTTTCTATTATCTCAGAAATCTTATCTTCTGAGAAAAGCATTTCTTTTTCCACCTTTATATTTATTAGAGCATTTTTATCGATAATTAATATATTTATTCTCCATTTATTTTAAATATCCTTCATGTTTTGTGAAATTAGAAAGTTCAGTGATTTTTCGAAGCTCTTGTTATCACTGTCAGTGCGTTTTGCAGGACCCTTGGTCCTTCCGCCGCTTCTTCTGACAACCCCTGCCATATGCCTTTCAAAAAGCAAGCGGTCAATATTCTCTTCATTAAATATCATTCCACTGAAGGATACAGCATAAGCTTTCTTACCCAGCACCAAAGCTGCAAGTCCGAAATCTCCCGTAACAACTATATCTCCTTTTGTGACTTTATTAATTATTGCCATATCAACAGCCTGCGATACATTGTCAACCATTATTTTTTCCATTGCACCGCTGTTGGAATCGCTGCTGTAATGGCATGTACTGTGAAAAAAAACAACACCGACTCCATATCGGGCTGCTATTTTCTCAATCAAAGTTGTAACAGGACAGGCATCTCCATCTACAAGTATTCTCATATTTATACCTCGGTAATTTAGAGAAGATAATTAGAATGCCGAAGTAAATTTTATTCGACACACATTTCAAATATCCTTCAAAATATAATAAATATAATTCAATTTTATTGGAAATTTCTACACCTGCCATGGAGAAGGAATGAAAAGCCCGGTGAACCTGTTTATGGCATAACGGTCAGACATACCTGCAATATAATCACATACAAGCCTGTATATATCCGGATTCCCATGCTTTCCGTAGTCTACGGCGGGTATCTCCTCCGGGTTCTGAACATAGTACTCGTACAGGCTTTTTATTATATTCTGCGCTTTTTTCTCCTCAACCTTAGCTGCTGAGCCGATATATACGTTATCAAACATGAACTTTCTGAGATCAAGAGTAGCTTTCTTCACATTACTGCTCATCACAATGTCAGAGCTATCCATACTTTCATTAATAATGTCATTTATCATTGTATTTATCCTTTGGTTGTGTGTATAGCCAAGGACTTTCATACATTCTTCAGGTATTGAGGAAGTTTCCAGTATACCGCCTCTCAACGCATCATCAATATCATGGTTAATGTAAGCGATCTTATCGGAAAACCTTACAATCTTGCCTTCCAGCGTTTCCGGCTCCTGACTTCCTGTATGCTTTAATATGCCGTCCCTGACTTCGTAGGTCAGGTTCAGGCCTTTTCCATCCTCAAGAATATCTACAACCCTGAGGCTTTGTTCATTATGCTTAAAACCCCCGGGGTGTATTTTGTCCAGTATCTTTTCCCCTGCATGTCCAAAGGGTGTATGTCCCAAGTCGTGTCCGAGAGCTATTGCCTCAGTCAGGTCCTCGTTCAGCCTGAGAGCTCTTGCTATGGTACGTGCTATCTGAGATACCTCAAGGGTATGGGTAAGTCTTGTCCTGTAATGATCACCTTCCGGAGAAATGAATACCTGGGTCTTGTGTTTCAGCCTTCTGAAGGCCTTTGAATGCAATATCCTATCCCTGTCCCTTTGATAATCGGTTCTGATATCACATTTCACTATTTCTTCAAGCCGCCCTTTTGTATTCATACTCAAAGCCGCGAACCTTGAAAGATTCTGTTTTTCCATGCTCTCAGTAATCTCTCTGATCTTCATATATCCATCCCCATTTTGCAAATCCGCTTGCGCAGATAAAATAATATAGCATTATTATTTATTTGCATGTAAATGTAATATACAACATAAACTTAAATATTCCTTTTTCTCTGCAAAATTTTCTCAAATAAAAAAGAACTGCATAAAATGCAGTCATTTTTTATTTGCCTATGTATTAGTCCGCTCCGAAGAAATACTTGTTTATATCTTCTATGACCTTCTTGAGTTTTTCCTTATCCGCGTAGAAATACTTTATATTTCTTATTTTTTCTTCCTTTACAAAGCCTGCCTGCTTTAGTATATCCAAATGATGAGAAACGGTAGGAGTTGATATCCCAACCAAATCAGACAGCGCCTTTCCATAATTCTTATTGTTTACCAGTAGTCTGAGAATCTCCATCCTGGACTTATCATCTATGACCTTTAATATTGTAGAAAGCTCATCCAGGAGAGCTTCCCTTTTATCTCTCGTTACCCGGCAGTCAAAAACCACATATAGCTTATCCCCTGAGAATATTCTTATACATCTTTGAGGAGATACAAAATATGAAGGAATTATATAATATTCCTTGTAGCCTGAAAACAATTTCCTCGGCCTGCCGGATATCTTCTCGAGGACTGATTCCACGCTGTCTTTACCTATGAAGCTGTCCATATAGTGTATCCCTGCCTCCATCCTGTCCTTGCAGTGTTCCAGCTTTGCCGCAAAATCATTGTTCATTATAGTTCTATAGGTATATACAGTATCGCTTTTTATCTTTTCAGGGTGTTCAAAGAATTCCATGAGCTCACTGTCTTCCACTATCCACTTGATTTTTTCCTGTATCTTATATCGTTCTTTCTTGTCGGTAAATGCCTTTTTTATCCTTACTTTGTCGATTTCCTCATTTAAAATAAAAAAGTAGAAATCCAAAATGTCCAGCTTTTCTATATAATCAATAAACCTTGGTATTGAGATAAGCTCTCCGCTTTCCAGGATGAGATTCAGGATATTCATTCCTCCTGCCGGAAACAGCTTAATGGTATCCAAAGCTTTCAAGTCTTCTGCCTTAAGCTTTGACATTACTTCCTCCGCCCATTTTATTTCATACTGGTGATGAGCAGCATCAGTGAGTAAATGAACTGCACATATTAGCTCTATAACAGGAGAATTAAAAACTTTAATACTTGGCTCATTTGTCTCTCCATAAATTTCCATTGGCATTTACAACACTCCTTAATTCGACATGTATCTAATGCTTATATTAGCAATTAATCGCCAGACTTGCAACCTTAAGTTTTAATTAATCTATCCCTGTAATTT
>CAZUGK010000217.1:0-5381 GCA_964619815.1 uncultured Clostridiaceae bacterium
CTGGATGTTCTGGCAGTTCATGATATAGGAAAGGCAATCAATCCGGGATTCGTAACAGGACAGATACAGGGCTCGATACAGATGGGAATGGGTATGGCTCTGTCTGAGGATATGACCTTTGACAAAAATGGAAAGATTCAAAGTGACCGGTTTGGCAGGTATATGGTTGTTAATGCTCCTGATATGCCGGATGTAAAGGTGCTTCTCATAGAAGAAGGAGAGGAATTCGGCCCTTATGGAGCAAAAAGCGTAGGCGAAGTTGCAACTGTTGCATCTCCTGCGGCAATAATCAATGCAATAAATAATGCTCTTGATATAAATATAGATGTGCTGCCGGCAACACCAGAGCGCATAATGGAAAAAATCAAAGAGAAAAGACAATTGGGTGAATAATTGCTTAAAACACTGGAAGGGGATAAAGTATGGAGACTGTGATTTTAAATGGAAAGGACCTTACCATTGAGCAGGTCGTCAAGGTTGCTCGGGAGAGGGCTAAGGTAGAAATTTCATCTGAAGCTATGAACACACTTAAGGCTTCCAGGCAACTGGTTTTTGAGCTGGTTGACAGCAATGTGCCGGTTTACGGTTTTAATACAGGTGTTGGTTGGAATAAGGATAAAAGGGTATTTAAAGAGTTTTTCCAGGAGTACAATAAAAATCTTATATATTCACACTGTCTTGGAGTTGAACCATTTGCTTCGGAAGAGGAAGTAAGGGCAATCATGCTCGCCAGACTCAATACTCTTTTAATTGGCGCTACGGGTATACAGCCCGAAATAGCGGTAATGTACACCGATATGCTGAATGCGGGAGTGCATCCTGTAATTCCTGAAAGAGGTTCTGTCGGGGAAGCCGATATAGCATGCCTTTCCCATATAGGCCTTGCTATGATAGGAGAAGGAGAATCCTTCTATAACGGAAAGAGGATTGCTTCCGCTGAAGCTCTGAAGAAGGCTGGTTTGGAGCCTGTAGTACTGGGGCCAAAGGACGGGTTGGCGATTGTTAGCTCAAATGCGCTTTCAGCCGGAGAAGGAGCTCTTGTATTGAAGGATATTAAGGACTTATTGGATGTATCCGATATTATATATGCATTATCTCTGGAAGGACTGAACGGAAACGTATCTCCGCTGGACAAGAGAACTCACCGGGTAAGGCCGTATCCGGGACAGGCATACAGCGCTGAGAGAATTACAGAATATCTTGAGGGAAGCTACATTTGGGAGCCTGACTGGAAAAAGCCGGTTCAGGATCCGTTAAGCTTCAGAGGCTCTGCCCATGTTCATGGTGCAGTGAGGGATGCGGTTGATTATGTTGAGGGTTTGCTTACAATACAACTGAACTCCTCAGATGATAATCCATGTGTTATAATGGAAGATAAGAAGATAATTTCCTGCTCGAATTTTGAGGTCACCAACTGGTCTTTAGGCTTTGAAATGCTGGGAATGGCATTAAGCCAGCTTTCAAAGGTCGCATGCCATAGGATTATAAAGCTTGGCAACCCGGCGTTTACCAAGTTGTCAAGATTTCTTTCACCTTCAGATAATGTGCTTGCTTTTGCCACAATACAGAAGACGTTTACAGCTTTGGACACGGAAATCAGGCACCTGTCCAATCCTGCTATATCTGACTTCTTTGCATTGGCAGGGGATATGGAGGATCATGCCAACAATGCTCCGTATATAGTGCAGAAGACACGAAAAATTGTTGACAACATGTTCTACATATTAGGAATTGAGGCTATGCATGCAGCCCAGGCAGTTGACCTGAGAAGCGATATACATATAGGAAAGGGTACTAAGGCAGCCTATGACTCAATTAGGGAAGCAGTACCCTTCTATGAAAAGGACAGAAACCTTTCTGTAGATATTAAAAATGCATATGAGGTACTGAAGTCCGGAAAGCTTTTACGCAACGTAAAGGAAATTATGGAAAAATAGATTTTTTAAGCTGTAAATTAAATGTGGGGGATGGATTTCATGAAAAGTATAAGGGTGGAAGAAGCAGTAGGAACCATACTGGCTCATGATCTAACAAAGATTGTGCCTGGTGAGTTCAAGGGAGCAGCTTTTAAGAAAGGTCATGTAATACAAGCAGAAGATATTGATGAGCTTAAGAAAATGGGTAAGAACCATATATTTGTGCTTGAAATGAAGCCGGATACTCTCCACGAAGATGATGCAGCACTGAGAATTGCTGAAGCGGCAGCAGGGGACGGAATTGTTCTTTCGGGCCCCTCTGAGGGGAAAATCAGCTTGAAGGCTGCTGAAAAGGGACTGCTGAAAATCAATGCGGAAGCTCTTGAGGCCATAAACGAAATTGATATGGTTATAATTTCAACACTTCATAATAATACATTGGTAGATATAGGCAAAAATGTAGCGGGCACAAGAATTATTCCGCTGTGCATAAATAAACGGAGCATAGAAGCAGTAGAAGAAATATGCAGCCGCCTTGGCAAGGTAGTGAGTATAAAGAAGCTTGCCAGCCTTAGAACAGGTATTGTTGTTACAGGAACAGAAGTGTATGAGGGAAGGATAAAGGATAAGTTCGGACCTGTGCTTATCAAAAAACTGGAGGACTATGGCTGCATACTCTCAGAGCTTGTTTATGCGCCTGATAATAAAGAACGGATAAAATCAGCAATTGAAGGGCAGATAAAGAGCGGAGCGCAAATAGTGCTTGTCTCCGGAGGAATGTCTGTTGATGCGGATGATGTCACACCTACTGCAATAAAAGAGGTTTGTGACCGGATAGTTACCTATGGTGCGCCTGTACTGCCAGGAGCAATGTTCATGCTTGGCTATAAGAAGGATATTCCCATAGTGGGCATACCTGCCTGTGGGATGTATCATAGAATTACCGTTTTCGACCTCGTATTCCCGAGAATGCTTGCAGGGGAGGAATTGACCAGAAAGGACATTACAAAGCTGGGGCATGGGGGGCTCTGCCAGAATTGTGATGTTTGCAGATATCCCAATTGTACGTTTGGAAGGTAAAAGCATGGAAAACCTATATAGCCTGATTAACATTGAATTAGGAAGAAAAGAAATGGTCTGCCTTGTAGGTGCAGGAGGAAAAACCTCAACCATGTTCCGTCTGGCCCGAGAGCTCTCTTCTGCGGGAAGGAAGGTTCTTGTCACAACTACTACAGCAATATATTGCCCCGAAAGAAAGCAGTATGACCAAATACTGGTTTCGGAAGAGGAATCCTTGGACCTGTTTGATAACAGAACTGATTATGGCATTACTGTTTTCGGCAGGTCTATTTCGCATGAAGGCAAGCTTTTAGGGGTCGGCCCGGCATTCCTCAATGCTATATTCCGTAAGGGATTATTCGATTATATACTGGTTGAGGGGGATGGTTCCAAGGGTAGGTCTGTAAAGGCGCCGGCAGGACATGAGCCGGTCATACCTTTGTACTCAACAAAGGTGCTTGGAATTGTCGGTCTTGACTGCATCGGTAAGGAGGTTGGCCCCGAATATGTCCACCGGACAGAGATTTTTTGCAGCATTATAGGCTGCAGTACAGGAGATATTATCAATTCGGATATGATCAGTAAGCTGATTGCGCATAAAGAGGGAATGTTTAAAGCTGTGCCCGCCCTTGCAGAAAGATACCTGATCTTAAATAAAGCTGAGGGGCATAATGAGAGAGCAGCAGCATCAGATATTGTACAAAAACTGTCGGCTATAGGATATAAACCTGATGGAATTCTTATAACCAGTATGAGGGATGTGAAGGAATGATAAGCGGCATTATACTTGCGGCAGGATTATCGAGAAGAATGGGTGCAGACAAGCTGATGCTTACTGTAGGTGGGATTCCGGTAGTTGAAAGGATTATAGCTGCAGCTTCAAAATCCAGACTTGGAGAGATAATTCTCGTTTGCTCCAGTGAATCCACAGCTTCCATCGGCAGAAGGTATGGGGCAAAAATTGTGGTGAATAATTCTCCAAAGTCAGGGCAAAGCCATTCTGTCAGGCTTGGAGTGGAAAATTCCTGCAAATCCTCAGATGGGCTTATGTTTTTGGCAGGAGATCAACCTTTTATTAATGAAGACACCATTAATAAACTCATCGAAAGCTTTATGCCGGGGAAATGCAGTGCAGTGGTACCGCTTTATAATGGGAAAAGAGGAAATCCCGTCATATTTGCTTCCCGGCTCAGGGACAAGCTTTTAAGCCTCACGGGAGACTCGGGAGGGCGCGTATTGCTCAAGGAGCTGGAAGGCAGTATTGTTACTGTCGGCTTCAATGATGAGAAGCCGGGCCTGGACATCGATACACGTGAGGAATATGAAGAAGTGATTAGGCTGGAGGATAAAAATGGATGATATAATTATTGTGAGAGGTGCGGGAGATATTGCTACCGGCATAGCACACAGGCTTCATAAATGCGGCTTCCGGATTATTCTTACAGAAATTGAAAGGCCTTTGGTAGTAAGACGCTCTGTGTCCTTTGCCAATGCGGTACTGGAGGGTGAAGCAGAAGTGGAAGGCATCCGTGCAGTAAAGGCTCACTGTGTTGAAGATATTTATCAAATGTGGTTTGGAGCTGACATCCCAATATTATGCGACAGGGAGTGCAAGGTGCTTGAAGTTATAAAGCCTCTGGCCGTTGTTGATGCAATACTGGCAAAGAGAAATACGGGAACCCATATGGGGATGGCTCCTATTACAATAGGTGCCGGACCGGGGTTTGAAGCAGGTATAGATGTGGATGCGGTTATTGAGACTCGCAGGGGGCATTATCTGGGTAAGGCGATATATAAAGGTTCAGCGGAGGCTGATACGGGAATGCCGGGAATCATTATGGGATATTCACAGCAAAGGCTGCTTAGAGCACCGGCTGATGGTGAAATAAAAAATATACATAAGATAGGAGACACGGTTAAGCAAGGAGATGTCATTGCATATGTGGCCGGTGAACCGGTAGTGTCCCTTATAGACGGAGTTTTGAGGGGACTTATTGCAGATGGCACTGAGGTGCAGAAAGGCCTGAAAATTGGGGATGTCGACCCAAGAGGTATAAAGGAGTATTGCTTTACAATATCCGATAAGTCAAGGGCGGTAGCCGGCGGAGTGCTGGAAGCAGTATTAGCCCTCAAAAAAGTGAAATTTGGAAGGTGATACCGCAGCAGAAATAGCCTTGGGCATTCTGTCTGAGATAATGCTTGTAAAAAAAACGGTGGCAGCTTCGGCATATGAGGGATACAAGGGGATTTTAATGAAGCTTGTGACTAATGATACTGCAGCAACAATAGAGCAGTCGTATAAAGCACGGTGTAACTATACAAATCTTGATGGTACTAATTCCCTCCGCCTAAGAAAAATCTAACGCCATAAAATGGTCGTCCATGACCTTTATGGCTTGCTTCGGC
>CAZUGK010000218.1:0-5321 GCA_964619815.1 uncultured Clostridiaceae bacterium
TTGCGTTTCTTCGTATGGCGGTATTCCACCGTACTTCTTAACGGTGTTTGGCCCTGCATTGTATGCTGCAAGAGCGAGCTCCAGATTGCCGCCGAATTCGGAAAGCATATCCTTAAGATATCTCACACCGCCATCTATATTTTCCTTTGGGTCAAAAGCATTGATTACTCCTAACGCCTGTGCGGTTCCCGGCATAAGCTGCATAAGACCCATTGCACCTGCCTTTGATATTGCCGTAGAGTTAAAATCCGATTCAGCTTTAATAACGGCTCTTATTATATTGCTGCTGATGTTATACTTCCTTGAGGCAGCTTCGATTAGCTGGCTGTATTCATTGCTCGACAGATTCTGATCTGCATTAAGCCCAGAAATTTCTCCTTCAAGAAGTAAATCAAAATCTGCAGGTGTGTCCTTAAGGAGCTTTACAAAAGGCGGCAGCTGACTTTGTATTTCAGAAAGCTTCTGGCGAAGAATACCGGACAAAATAGAAGACAATTCAACCAACTCCTTCCTATTGGTACAATCTTATACTTTATTTTAATACAAATGTCAGAACTTATCAACAAAGGAAAGTTAATACCAGAATTTGAAATTCCGTATCGTTTTTATATTTCCATTACTGTATAATTGTATTGAGGTGGTTGGCTTGAGGATGACCAGATACGAAAGAACCAGGAGAAGGAATAAAATAAGAAAGGCTATCCTTGCATTATTTTTTGTTGTTGTACCACTTACGGCAGTTGCTGTATCGTTTTTTTTCATGAATATGTATAACAGGGGAAGCGGAATTGAAGCTACAGTAAATGAAACGTCCTTAACCGGCAAAACTGCCTTCAAGTACAACTATGATATGGAAGGCAAGACACTTTACAGGATTGAGCTTAATAGTTCGGGGAGCTTCGAAGAAGCTGAAGCCTTTGTTAAAGGCATTAAGGCCAAGAAGCTTAATGGCTTTATAATAAAGGAGGATGGCTATAAAGTCATTTATGGCGTTTTTGCCGACCGAGATGAAGCGGACAAAGTCATGAACAGCATAGAAAGCAAAGTAAAGGGCAGTATCAATGAATTCAGGCTGCCAGGCTGCAGCTTGAAATATAATGAGGATGACAATACCTTTATACAGCTTGTACAAGCAGCGGATCAGCTGATTTGGGAGATTATTGTGGCAAAATCCGGAATGACCCATGAAATGTCCCTGAAGATAAAAAGTAATACCGATTCAGCGTTTACGGAAATATCGGATAAGGAAAGCAAGCTGCAGAAGTATCTGGGTTATGCACAAAAATTAAAAGTATCAAACAACCAGAAGGTTTTCAGAGAAAATTTCGTTATGCTGCTGGAGAACATACTTGATTATAAGGTTGAAGCAGATACAGGTAAGGATTATTACGGGGTCCAGGAAAGCTTGATGAATCAGATTGAAGCTTATAGGAGGTTTATAGAAAAGCTTTTAGTTTAAAATTACTGATTAAATATAAAAACTCAGGTTAAGGTTGAAAAGATTGTTAAGAAAATATCGATTTTGTACTTCACATATTGTATAATTATAAAGAAGGTTGAAGCATGTCACCAAGTACGGTAAACTTAAGGGGGTTTATATATGAAAATATGTGATGTGAAACAGATACTGAGTGCAGAGGTACTGTGCGGAAATAATCTTATGGACAACGAGGTTTCATATGCTTTCGGGTCTGATCTTATGAGCGATGTATTGGCTTTTGTTAAAGGTAAGACCGTGCTTCTCACAGGGCTTACCAACCAACAGGTGATAAGAACGGCAGAGATGGCAGACTTAAGTGCTATAGTCTTTGTCAGGGGAAAGAAGCCTGGAGAAGATATAGTAGAGTTGGCTAAAGAGAAAGACATCGTATTGCTGTTGACCAGTGATACCATGTACACAGCCTCAGGAAAGCTTTACGGCAACGGGCTTGAAGGAGTTCGCATAGGCATATAGGGTACGACGCCCCCGTCATACTGTTTAGGGAACTCCCCATATAGTTCTGTCGGGTATATCTGTAGTTGATTTATTGGAGGAATTGTACTAATGGAAGATATAAAATATGTGTTTTCTGTTGAGAAGGATGATTTTGTGCGAGCAGGGGAGGCATCCAGCAATATAAAAAAAATTCTGAGGCAGTTGGGGATTGACTCTGCTGTTATCAGAAAAATTTCTATTGCTGCCTATGAAGCCGAAATGAATGTAGTTATTCATTCCCTGGGAGGACAGATAGCACTAGAGGTTACTCCAAGTTTTATAAGGGTTACTGCAAGCGATAGAGGTCCCGGCATTGCTGATGTGAAGCTCGCGATGCAGGAAGGCTATTCCACTGCTAATGAAAAAGTTCGGGAAATGGGTTTCGGAGCAGGTATGGGTTTACCGAACATGAAGAAAAATTCGGATAGGTTTTGTGTGAATTCTACAGTAGGAAAAGGAACAATTATTAATATGGAAGTAGATTTGAAGGCAGGTGATTGAAATGGAGGAAAAATACTTTCATTCAGTTATACTTAGTGATGATAGATGTGTAGGCTGCACCAGCTGCCTTAAGGTATGCCCGACTGAAGCCATAAGGCTCAGGGAAGGCAAAGCACGAATAATAGGCGAGAAATGTATTGACTGCGGTGAATGTATTAGAATATGTCCTAACCATGCAAAGAATGCAGTAACAGATCCCCTTGGCATATTAAAAAACTTCAGATATACCATTGCAATACCATCTCTGGTATTATACGGACAATTTCCGGGTAATGTCGGAGTAAATGAGATGCTTAAAGCTGTCAAAGGTGTAGGTTTTGATGAAATTTATGAGGCATCTGTCGGGACGGAGATTATAACTAATGTAATTAAAAATTATATACTGAAAAATCCCGATATCAAACGGCCTATAATAAATTCTGCATGCCCTGCCATTCTTAGGCTTATACAGATCAGATTTCCTGAGCTGCTGCCCAATGTCGCAGATGTAGAAACACCAATGGAAATAGCAGCACGTCTGGCAAAGGCTGAAGCTGTCAGAAAAACGGGCTTGTCTATGGATGAGATAGGCGTTATTTTCATATCCCCATGCACAGCAAGAATGACAAGTATAAAGAACCCCTTGGGTATAGAAAAGTCATATATCGATGGGGTACTTTCGATTAAGGCTGTATATGGAGAGATATTAAGAAATATCAGCAGCAGCAAGGCAGAAAATATAACAAGGAGTACAAAGGAATCTCTCCGTTGGGCTATTATCGGGGGACAGGGAGAAACTTTGGGAATCGAGAATTATCTTGCTGTAGACGGGATACATGAAGTTATAAAAGTGTTGGAAGAAATTGAAATGGATAAGCTCGATGGATTGGAGTTCTTTGAGGGTATGGCTTGTATAGGAGGCTGTGTCGGCGGGCCCCTCACTATTGAAAACCCTTTTATAGCCAAGAATCGTATGAAGGCCCTTGCAAAAGGGCTTCCCGGCTCAAATCCATCCGAAGAAGAGATAAAAGCATATATAGAGATGTATAATGACGGCATGATAAGGCTGACTGAACGCATCGAACCAAGAGCCATAATGCGCTTGGATGATGATATAACCAAGTCGATGAGGAAAATGGAAATGATAAAGGAAATGCTGAAATATTTACCTGGCATAGATTGCGGAGTCTGCGGCGCTCCGACCTGCAGAGCCTTTGCGGAAGACATAGTTAAAGGTGAGAATCAAAAAGCTATTTGCATTGTTAAAACAATGGAAAGCTTTAAAAATAAGCATTAATTATATATTAATTGGAGGTTTAGCATGTTAGTAAAAGAAGCTAGTGAAAAATTAGGATTAAAGCTATTGGCAGGAGGCGCCGGAACTGATAAGGAGCTTTCAGGAGCCTATATTTGCGATCTTTTAAGCTGGGTTATGTCCCATGGTAAGAAGGGCGATACATGGATTACAGTTCAGACTCATTCAAACATTATAGCAGTAGCGGCTTTGCTGGAGATAAGCTGTGTGATTGTACCTGAGGATATTGAAGTTCCTGAGGATACTCTGAATAAAGCCAATGAAGAAGGAGTTGCAGTATTCCAGTCAAGCTTTAGCGCATACCAGCTTGCAAAAGAACTTTACAAGATAGGAATTGAATAATATGGAATTTGCGGTGGATTTTCACATACACTCAGCATTATCCCCATGCGGTGATGAGGACATGACACCCAACAATATAGTAGGTATGGCTCTTTTAAAGGGACTTGACATAATAGCTGTTACAGACCATAACTCCTGCGGCAACCTGCCGGCAGTAATGGAGGTAGCAAGAAAGAACGGTCTTATGGTTATTCCGGGCATGGAAGTACAGACTAAGGAAGAAGTGCATATAATATGTCTTTTCAAAAAAATAGAAGGAGCTTTGAAATTTGCGGAGATAGTTAATAATTCTCTGCCGGATATAAAGAACAATGAAGAAGTTTTTGGCAGGCAGCTGATTCTTAATGCAGCAGACGAAATAATAGGAAAAGAAGACAAGCTGCTGCTGTCTTCCACAGTACTTTCAGTCAATGATGTTTTCATACTGGTAAGAGGACTTGGAGGAATATGTATTCCGGCTCATGTAGACAGACCCGGCTTCAGCATTATTACCAATCTCGGTTTTATACCCCCGGTTCTTAGAGTAAAAACAATAGAAATATCAAAAAAAGGCACACCGGATGAGGCACTCAGGAAATTTCCTTTCTTAAATAAATTTAATTATATAGTATCCTCGGACGCTCATTATCTTCAGGACATAAGCGAAAGGGAGTTTTTTATTGAACTTGATTGCCTGAGTGTAAGTGAATTATTCTATAAGCTTGACAATGTATAAATGGTTTAATCATTTATTTTTCAACATTTCTCAAAATATATACTAAAAAAAGAAAAATAATTTAAATAATTTGTTAAAAAATTATCTATTATGTGTTACAATATTGTAGGATATAATTGATAAATTAATGTCAAACAGAATTGATGATTTCCAATTATAAATATTTGAAGGAGGGAACCCTTTAATGTCTGATGAGGCAATGAAAGAAAAGATGGAGAAATTGGAGCATATACTCAATGAGCACAAGTACCAGAAAGGTGCTTTAATGCCGGTTCTCCATGAGACTCAGGAATTATTCGGATATATTCCTGAAGATGCGCAAAAGAGAATCTCAGAGGTTTTAAACATTCCATTGGCCGAAATATACGGTGTGGCTACTTTTTATTCAAGATTCACCTTAAAGCCGAGAGGACAGTACACAATAAGCGTGTGCCTTGGAACAGCCTGCTACGTTAAGAACGCACAAGGCGTGCTTGACAGACTCAAAGAGGAGC
>CAZUGK010000219.1:0-5260 GCA_964619815.1 uncultured Clostridiaceae bacterium
CAGGAATATTGATCCGTTCTCAAACTTCTTCAGCAGGTATGCCGGACTTTTGTAGAAATATATGTCGTTCCCCACATACAACAGGTAATGGACTGAAAAATTATTTTTAAGAATATAATAAAGAAAATGGGCCTTTAAAACGCAGATATATTCATTTTCCCCAACTGCTTTCTTAAGTTTCTGAAGTTCGCTTGTCTCAAGGTTTTTTGAATTAACAAGCGTAACATTTTCAAGTTTTTCCCTATTAAGGACAGAGTACGAAAAGTCGTCAATGCAGCATATCCATAAATGCACCATTCTGGAATTTTGCAATACAGAATAATACAGGGCCATACATTTTATCAAATCGGATTTACCTGTTATCAGGCATATATCATAGTTTTGCAATCCCAGTGTCCTATTCAGATTATAATAATTTTCTACATGGTTTTCGCCTATTTCTTTTAGCTGAAACCGGAGAGTGCCGAAAGCCTGAATTTTTTCGATTGCTTCCTGGCACTCCTTTATATAAGGAATGTAAATTAACTTGATTGTTTCCTCATCGAACATCATCCAATAGCAGGACAGGTCATATTCATCGCTGTTATAAAATCTTAAACCATAGTAATGATAAAGCACAATTCTCAAGTCATCAATATAAAGGCCATCAGCCTTCTCTATTACTGATTTACCTTGCTCGGTATTAATTCTGTAAATAATAAAGGGGGTGAGATTGATACCAAAATTATTAACAATACCTACACCTTCGAATCTTTGAGGGAATTCATCCAAGTATTTCTGATCCGCCCATTTTCCATTGTCAGCCTTATCAGAGCACCATTCTATGCATCTTTCCTGCCACCATCTGAGGCATTCCATTCCGTTTTCGTCTCTCAGGAAGCCTATGAAGCCTGCCTGATATTTGCCGAACCCGCTCACCAGATACTCATATGAATCTGTATAGTACTGCTCTGAAAGCAGGATGGAAAAGCCGCCCCATTCATCATACAAGGATTCCGGACTGCACAGGAATTGCATGTCGCTGTCAAGCCAAAGGACATGGTCGGCATAATCGAAGTTTTCAAATATATACAAAACTATGGAGGGCTTTAATGTCCATGCATATTCATGCCTATTCCGGAGCTGCTTTACCTCCAAAAGCTCTTTATAAGCCAGCTCGATATCATGGGCATCTATGGGTATCAGATTGCTGTAATGCAGACTATTCAGGAATTCTGCCATATCATTATCAAGGCAGATTATAAAAAGCTTAAAATCCTTGTCATGTCTGACCAGGGAATTATAAAGCACCAAACCTTGATGGCAGTATTCCTTACTGCACATGGTACAATAATAGTTATACACTTGAAACTCCTTCCTAGATATACTCAATATTTTGACCATGACAGGCATCCGGCGCTACTTTTCAGGAACTGTATCTTTACTGTCTTGCTGCTTACTGTCGCCAATAGCACTCAAGAGCCATTCAAGGGTATTTTCTGTTCTCTTGTAATATGTCAGTTTTGAACTGCTGTAGCTGTATATTTCGATATTCTTATCATTATCAGCATCTTCAAGTATTGCTGCTGAATTTTTATATTCCTGAAATACGTTTCCAGGGCTTGAATAAAAGTAAATGTCATTATCGGCATAAAGCAGGTATTCTATGTTGTAATTATTTTTTAAAATGTAATAAATAAGTGCATGCTTCAGTAAATCAGGATCATTGATGCCGGTAAGACTTTCTGCTTCTGCATAAGTTTCAATGAAATTATAGTATAGGGACTTAATGTCTATTAAAACGGTGCTATCCAGGTTCATAAAGTCAAGAACCTCGTAAGACCTGTTATCGATGCAGCATATCCATAGGCGGAAATCCCTGCAGCTGTGTAATAGAGTATAATGCAACGCTATGGATTTTGCGAGGCTTTCTTCATCAACAACAGTACAGATATTGAGTACCGGCTCATTTACATTGGCTGCTATGTTGAAATAATTCCTTATAAGCCTGCCCTTTGTGCTCAAAGATTGTCTAAAGCTGTTGTCCACTGTTCTGATTTGATCCATGGCTTCATTGCATTCCTTCAGGTATTGTATATAAACATGCTTAATAGTCTCGTCGTCAAAACCCATTACATAGTTGCACAAGTCATATTCATTGCTGTTTATATATTTTAAAGCCATGAAGTGATATAGTATGATTTTATTATCCTGAAGGAAATATTCATCGCCTTTTTTATTAATAAACCAGCCCTTTTCGACATTGTTCCGGTAATACGTAATGAAAGGAGTCAGATTAATACCAACATTGCTTATGACACCCACGTTATCAAATCTTTGAGGCCAATCCGTAACATAAAGCTGGTCATTCCAGCTTCCCTTGTAATCGTCGAAATTGCAGGCAAGCAGTTTTTCCCGGTAGTATCTGAGACATTCAATGGAATTGGGGTCTTTCTTAAATCCCAGCAGACCGGTGTTGTAATAGCCGTATAATTCACTGAGAGCAAAGTATTCATCAGTAAATTTTTCTTCCGAAAGAAGGATCGAGTTGTTGCCCCATTCTTCATATATTGCTTGAGGGTCAGCAAGAAGCTGTGTATCTCCATCCAGCCATAAAAGGTGGTCCGGTTCAGCAAAAAAATCAAAAATGTACATTGCTCCGATAGCTTTTACAAGCCATGTATAGGACTTTTCCTGATGCCAGCACTTTACCTTCAGCATCTCAGCATCATAAGCTTCAATGTCCCTTACGCTTATCAAAATCACTTTGTTCAGGCTCATTTTTTCAAGCAGTGACTTTGTTTCATCATCCAAACAAATCAGAAAAAATATAAAATCCTTGTCATGTCTTTTCATAGAATTATATAGCACAATTCCTTTGTGCATATATTCCTTGCTGTAAACCGAGTAGTAGTAATGAGTCATTATTCAATACCCCCTGTGAGGCTTCTAAAGGTTTTACATGAGCAATGTCGGGCCATCTACTTTATATTATGTTGGATGGCAGTATATAGGTTCCATGCAAAAAAAGTAATAAAGCAATTGTACTAATGCACCAATAATCAAGTAACATAAAAGTCCGGCATTCAATTTGATGAATAATATTGGCTGATTTAGCTAAAATAATGACAGAACAAAAGCTACGGAGGTGTAAGAATGGATAAGAAAAGCCTGGATCAGAACAATACGATGAATACCAGGGATTGCTTGCAAAGAGCCTGGAATAATACCATGGAACTGGTAAGGGACTTTGAAATGTATTCAAAGAATATAGATGATGAAAAAGTATCGGGAACCTTTAAGAAGATGGCTGAAGAACAAGGAATAATGGCACATAACTTAAGAGAGCTTTTTAACAGGTATGACAACCAGAATAAATGAAAAAGACCGGATTTCGGTCTTTTTTCTTTAATATGCCAATTACTTTTTTAAATTATTATTGCTTATTTGCTCAAACTATATTAATAACGGGCAATAAGCAATTTGGGTACGAGGTGATTGGTATTTTCAGAATAAATGACATTATAGACTTGCCGTTGATAGACAGAATATCAGCACAGAGGCTGTGTACCATAAGGGATGTGATTATCGACCTGCGTGAAAAAAGGGTATATGCGCTTGTCTGCAGGGAAAGGCTTTTCAAAAGGTCATTGGAGGCAGTACCCTTCAGAAATGTAATATCAATATCCCTAAATGGCGTGGAAGTGAATTGCAAAACCAGTCTTATAAGCTTGAGGGAATTAAGGGTAAAGTACAGACGCTTTCAATGCTGCCAGAATATTGTGGGAAAGATGGTATTGAGCTCACGGGGCGAAACCTTGGGAATAGTAAGGGACATACTAATAGATGAAGAAAGCGGAATGATTAAAGCATATGAGCTGTCTGACGGTTATATTGATGATTTCCTCAGGGGAAGGTACATAATAGAACTTGACTGCGGTCACACAATTGGCGGTAAAAATGCTGAACTGAAGGAATATAGCGCGCAGTGCTTTCTTAACGGCAAATAAGCAGGAATTATACAAGCATATGCATCATATTTAATTTATGTATATAAATTTTTCAATATAAGATGTTTAGTGCGAAACATATAGGTGAGAGATATGAACAATATTTGGGGTTCAAAGAAGGTCAACATAAAACTGATACATATTATTGTACTCGCCGCACTGCTTTTCATAGTGCTACGGCATGGCATTGCAATCAGCACAGTGCTGAAGCCCTTTATAATTTCTGCGGTAATATCATACCTGTTGAACCCCATAGTTAAGCTCTTTGAGAAAAAAGGAATAAGAAGAATTTATGGTGTACTTATCGTATATCTGATATTTATAGCTATAATACTCCTTCTATCCTTTGTCCTTGTACCAAAGCTTATAAAGGAAATCAGCGCACTGGCTATGAATATTCCGCAGTATTCAAGGCAAATGCAGGAACTGCTTAAAAAATTTCAGGACAGCTATATGAACAGCGGGCTTCCGGAGAGCTTTAAGGATGTACTGGATGAAAACATACTGATGCTGCAGAGCATGATTCTTACGGTATTGCAGAATATAGCCAACGGTATTATTGAAATCTTTTCACAGCTGTTTAACATCATAATTGTACCTGTTATTACTTTTTATATGCTGAAGGATGTGGAATACTTCAAGAACCAATTCATTCTTTTGCTGCCGAAATCGAAACGTATGAAATTTATTGTATTGCTCAGGGATATTGATAATGTTTTTGGTAAATATATAAGAGGACAGATAATTATAGCCAGCTTTGTGGGGATGTTTACAACTATCGCTCTGATTCTGATAAAGGTTAAATATGCCTTTATTCTTGGCATTTTTGCAGGCATAGCAAATATAATTCCATACTTCGGGCCATTTATCGGCATCATACCGACAATTCTGTTCGCATTGCTGGATTCAACGGGTAAAGCAATATATGCTGCAGGTGCCTTCATTCTTATACAGCAGCTGGAAAGCGGTTTCTTAACACCAAAAATAATAGGGAAAAGCGTAGGAATACACCCTGTTTACGTCATTATGTCCCTAATTGCCGGAGGAAAGCTTTTTGGTGTAATGGGGCTTATTTTGGCTGTACCGGCATTGGCGGCAATAAAGCTCACCCTGAGGCATGTCCTGAGGGATAAGCAGGGGTGATGAATCCACACCGGGATGAAGCAGCATAAAAAGCTGCTTATCCGGATTTTGCTGCTGGCAATGAACAGTTAATCATAGCGTAAAGTTACAGTAGGGATTGTATGGAAATAAAAACCAAGCAATAGAAA
>CAZUGK010000220.1:0-5252 GCA_964619815.1 uncultured Clostridiaceae bacterium
TGTTCCGATTAATACATAACAGGTTCACGCCGGTTCTCTCTTTTCATGAGTAGGCCTCATAGCTCTTTTCACAATAATTTTTCAATGTCTTTAGCAATTTCTTTCGGGTCAACAGTCGGCTCGTATCTGCCTTCGACATTCCCTTCTCTATCCACAAGGAACTTAGTAAAATTCCATTTAATTTGATTGTCGCTAAAATCTTTTTTATATTTTGATTTCAGCATCATGGACAGAGTTGTCGCCTTAACGCCCTTACCAAAACCCTCAAATCCTTTTTGTGATATCAAGTATTTAAATAAGGGAATAGCAGTTTCTTCGCGAACATCCACTTTCCGGGACAACGGAAATGTAACGCCATAACGCACCGAACAAAATTCACTTATCTCATTTTCAGCATTCGGTTCCTGTCCGGCAAACTGGTTACATGGGAACCCGATAACCACAAGGCCTTGGTCCTTGTATTTCTTATAGAGTTCTTCCAAGCCGCTATATTGATAAGTGAATCCGCATTTGCTTGCTGTATTCACCAGCATCATTACTTTATCTTTATAATCACTCATCTTAACCGGCTTTCCCTCAATAGAAACATATTCGTAATCATAGATTGACATATATAATCCTCCTTTATATGTTTACAGGCATCGATTTGAAATGCCTATCGTTATAAAGCGTCTTTGCTTCTCGCTCAGTATTTTAAATGCTTCCCAGAATATAGCTAAAAGAATCTCATGCTCTCTGACAATTTCGTTTGGTGTCTCTGTAGGGAATTTATTGTGAGATACACAGGAGGTAAACAGGGACGGTTCTGCTGTACTATTTATTCTGATACTGCTATATTGTTTTAAAAACACGGTCACGGTTCTTTTGTTTCGCTTTTACTACTTGCTCTAGGGGATATACTGTACAAGTTCCGGAGGGGTCCAATTTTGGTTTGATTAGAATCCTACAGATTTCCATCGGTTAATCCAGTTTAATAGCTCTGCTTATGTTGCCTCGTATATTCTTCTAATGTTAAATTGCCCGATGCGATTTGGCTAGCGGTGTTTTGTCCTACATATCGAATATGCCAAGGTTCGTACTGATATCCCGTGATCGCTTCCTTTCCTTTAGGAAAGCGTATGATAAAGCCGAAGGCGGGAGCATTTCGCCAACCACTGGCCTTCTACGGTATCACCAAAAGCCTGTATCAGCAAATTATTTACCGATGGACTTGAAACATGATGGCAAGTCCTGTTTGATGTTCGCTTTCGCCAGGACGCGAGCTGGTCAGAATAGAATTGGGGTTGAGCGCTATATTTCTTTTAATAATCTCTGCTTGTCTGTCAAAAGAGCGGTAGGCAGAAACTCCGGTGAGCTGAATGTTTTGCTTTGTTGCCTGGCTAAACAATTGCTCTAATGCTTTGGCGGCTTCGCTTCTCATCAAAAACCCTCCTTGTGTACTAGTACAACATCATTTTATTGACTGTACAAATACCGGAGGGGTCCAGTTATTGTTATACTGATAGTTGATATGCAGCCCTCCCTGCATCAGGTTGCCTTCCGTCAACCTGCTCGTCTCCCCTTGACAGGGTAAATACCTGCGACGCCTCCTTCATTTTTTGGTTTCTATTGCACATCGAATGCATCTGCCCAGGCATCGACCATGGCATGTAGCTTATCGTGAACGCCATATCCGATGACCTCTTCCTCAAATCGTTCAAATTCTTCCCACATTCGTTCCTGCTCCGCCTCATCCAACGCCCTGTCCGCCATGACGAACAAGACATTGTTCTCCTTGTCGATATGCTTTGTCAGCAGATCCATGTATTGGAGTGCAGCCCCGCTAAATCCCGCCATGTCTTTTGCTTCAAGCGACGTAGACATTTGCGCGATGTACTCCCTCCCTTTGACGTGTTCGCGAAGCATAACCCCGACAGGTCCTCCCTCATTAGGTATCCCCTTGCTGATAAGCACTTTAAAAAGGATATTCTCCTCCTTGCCGTGATGGCATTTGTCAGCGAATGTTTTGAGAAAATACAATACTTCACTGTAATAATCGGCCAGCTTTCCATTCTTGCTGGGATCGGTCTGAATCATTTTCTTCAAGATGCCCAGCACATACAATATAGCTTCATGTTCGTCTCTCAAATCTTGCGTCGCTTTTGCCATTTTTGCCATCTTTCTCAATTTATTGCTAATCCACTTTGTCTCTCGGGTATTTGGTTCTCTAATTTAATAGCCCTTGCATCTTTTCAAAACCTATTATATTCGGAAATTGCGTTATATCTGTTGTATTTACAACTTTAATTCAAAATTAAGGTAACACTGATTGTGAATCTAAAGAGTGGGATGCTAATGCGTATTAAAGTCGGCAGCTCCATTGCTTTGAAAACTGTAAGATTTTTTGAACAATCAGGAGGCACACAGGGACGGGTACACAGGTACGGTTCTTTTATACCATTTTTTTATTATAGTGATATATTGTATTGCTAAAAAATAAAAGCCACAATAGAACTGTGACTTTGAATTGGTCGAGGTGTGGGGTGCTAAACCCTTACTTAAGATACAAAGAACCACAAGTCCTGTTTACCGTTTATTTCTTTATAAGATCTAAAAATCTTTGTACTGCCGCTCTGCTTTCCACCGCATTTTGTTCAAACAGTTCCACTCTGAAATGCTTTATTCCAAGCAGCAAAAGTTTTTGAACATCCATTTCAGCATACTTGCTGTTCAAAATGTAATTATTGCATGTATCGTCCGTCACAATAGGGAATCTGCAGCCTGCCAGGTCTTCGAGCGCATAATTTCCCTTCTTGCATAAACCGCAGTTCTTTTTTCCCGATATAATGCAATGCTGCAAAGCCATTAATTCATGTCTTGCGTATACAATCGCCTCAAGCACAGGCGTTTCCCCATTAACCTTTTCATATCCTTTTATCATCGCTTCTATTGGCGTTGTATTCAGTTCGGGCGACAATGCAATTCGCCGCGCGGAAAGCCTCATAAAATACGCGGCCGTATATGAGTTGAGGACATTAAGAGTATAGTCTACCACTATATCGTTATTGCCGTGGAATGAATACATACCCCCGTTTTCTGTAACAAGCAATCTTTCGCCCGAAAACATTTCATTTGTTTTGGCGAGACGATCTGTCTTCAACCTCAGGTTATTATTTTTATTTTTATTATCAACGTACAGTTGTTTATCACTCGTATAAATGTCGCCAATGGGCATATCTTTTATAGACTCAAACTGTTCTGAAGTCCGTACCAAAACATGCAGTCTCGGTTCGTTAATGTTCCCGTTATGCCTCGCAGGAATATGCTTATAATCGATTGCTTTGCGCTTTTTTATACTGGTGCGCGCTTCTGAAAGCTTCTGTACGGCTTCACGCCTCAATGCATTCATGCTGCTTTTAGCTATAAATATATCTTCGTTGCAATCTACACAGAGACTGCTGAATACATATGGTGTATCGCCGAGTTTGACCATACTTTCTCTGATAGCTGCTTCGGACGTAGGGCTTGTCCTGCTCCGCTGAACCGTATCCCCTACTGCCGCTACGCTATTCCCATCCGTGTCGGTGATTTCAAGGCGTAACGCCTCCCCTTCTCTGGCGGTAATAAGTCCGTTGATAACGACCTTCCTTTGTCTCTCACAGTTTTGCAATTCCTCAATCAGCTTTATATCGCTCGTCTTGACAACTGTTTCCCCAATTTCAGTATCAACTTTCCTGTCAAGCTCGATAACGTCACCACTATCCGCACCCGCAGCAAGCCTGCCATGCTTGTATATCTTATTACAAATAAAACCTGTATCACTCTTCTCGAATTTTATTCCGTCACCCTGATTGATCTGCCCATGCAAGCGTATCCTAATCCTGTCTTCACTTACCGATAGTACACACCCGAGAGGGGTTCCTTTATGATTCGGGCGAAGCGTTCCCATCAGATCTTCCCCGCTGTTGCCAAAGAGATGCCCTTTTGAAAATCCGCGGTTGAAAAGCTTTGCCAGTCTTTCTGTATCTTCACCACTCACCGATAACGGTTCACTTTTACTATAGCTTTCAAACAACTTTCTGTATATCTTTGTAACTTGCCCCACATATTCGGGCGGTTTCATCCTGCCTTCTATTTTAAAGCATGTAACATTCGCTTCGAGCAGTTTTTGAACATCCTCAAAAAGCGCAATATCTTTGGTGCTCAGAAGATAATCTCCGCTCTGTTGCCTACAATCATCTCCGCTAACAAGCCTGTAACTCATGCGGCAGCTTTGGGCACATTCTCCTCTGTTACCGCTTCTCCCTTTTGTCATCGCGCTCATCAGGCATTGCCCCGAATAGCAAATGCAGAGCGCTCCATGAACAAAAACCTCTTTTTCGATGCCACACGTAAGCCTTTTGATCTGTTCTATGCTCATCTCTCTTGCTAGCACCGCACGTACGGCTCCAAGTTCCGAAACAAAATATAAACTTTCGTCGTTATGATTATGCATTTGTGTGCTCGCGTGCACTTCAATATCCGGAAAGCAATTGCGGGTCAGCGATATCATCCCGATATCTTGCATGATAAGTGCATCCGCGCCAAGGCTGTAGACAGTTTCTATATGTTTGAGTACGTCCATGATCTCGTTTTCATAGATAAGTGTGTTGACCGTTACGTAGATTTTAACGCCATATAGGTGAGCATAGTCTATCGCCAGTTTCAGTTCATCATATGTGAAGTTAGCTGCAGAAGCACGTGCTCCAAAGCTTTTACCACCCAGATAAACTGCGTCGGCGCCGTTTTGAACTGCCTGGTATACCGATTTTAAACTCCCGGCGGGAGAAAGAAGCTCTGCTATTTTCATGCTTTAATAGTATCCTCAAGTTGTCTTGCAGGCAAGCATCTCCTGATTAAATCGTGACACAAACATGCCCTAAAGCCCAAAGTCCACAATCATTTGACGGCTGTCGGTCAGGACTACCTGTGGAATTGTATAGGTATAGCTTTGCGGGTGCCGTCTTCGCTTTCCCTGTGCGCTGCATCAGCTTGTCTCATTTCCGGTTATGTCGAACTCCACGTTTTTTCGGGCATCTATTGATTTTTTGATAATGTAAAAGCTAACAATACTGCTCCGATCGGTACGGAGAGCACTTGTCAAGCTTTTTCTGCCTTATCTCCCGTTTACCAGGTGCAAGGTGAAGATAATAAATCACGATCATTTCCTAAGGCCCCTGCCAGATGACCGCTAGACCAAGCCCACTGCAGATTGAAGCCGCCGCAGTCTCCAT
>CAZUGK010000221.1:0-5242 GCA_964619815.1 uncultured Clostridiaceae bacterium
GATAAGCTGGTGACCTGCCTTGCAGTTTATTTGATGTTAAAGGTATCGGACAAATTGAAATTCAAGCAGGTAACTACAGGTATTATCGCATTCATAGGTACAATAATAAGCGGTACCACCTTCCTATATACTGCGCTGGTTCTCGTTGGACTGCCTGCACCATTCTCAGTACTGTTTGCAGGAATTGTGCTTCCCACTGCAGTAACCAATATATTTGTTACACTGGTGGTTTATAATACTGCGAAGCTCGCTATTAAAGCTACAGGGGCTAAATTTATCCAGTCAAAGTAGCTGTTGATTAATATGGAATTATATATGCGAGGCCTGGGGTTGTCCCGAGCCTCGCATCTCATATCTGACGCTTTGTTTATTATCAACATAAAATAGGTACTGTAATGTGAAAGCTGGTTCCTTGCCCTTTCCTGGAGTTTATTTCAATGCTTCCCTTCAAACGCTCCACTTCGGCTTTTACTGCAGGAAGTCCGACGCCTCTTCCGGAAAGCTCGGTTACTTCATCAGCGGTAGTAAAACCATCAGAAAATACTATTTGCATTACAGCTTCATCTGATGCAGCAGCCGCTTCTTCCGAAGATAAAATCTGATTCTCAACAGCCCTTTTTCTTATCTTTTCAATGTCAATACCTGCACCATCATCACAGGCCGTAATTTCAATTTTTTCTTCATAAGCCTTAATGCTGCAGGCAATATTGCCTGCCTCCGATTTGCCGCTGCAAATTCTTTCATCAGTACTCTCAATCCCATGGTCAAGCATATTCCTGAATATATGAACCATTGCTCTGCTTAAACCCATGTATATATCCGGATTGACAGCAATATCAGAGCCCTGGATTTCAAAATCGTTTATGGGTTTATCCATGCGTTCGCTTAATCTCCTGCAGTACTCCGGATAATGTCCCAGCATCTCTTTAATGGGCCTGAACCTCAGTTTTTTAAGCTCTTTCACTAAAGCAAGGCCTTCGCTGCCTGAAAATAGTGCAAGAATTTTATCCTCTATTTCAATAAGCTTTGATTCCTCAGCAACCACAAGCTTATCAAACTTCAAATACCTTTCACCCAGAACTTCCCTCAGTATGTCAAAATCCTCTTCCAGCCATGCCCCAAGCTCATTGGTACGGAGCAGCCCTTCCAGCTCCCTGGCTCCGGACTTTATTCTTATAAAGTGGTCTATTGTCGTTTCGAAGTCATGCAGCTTCTTCGTTATATTCTTCATCTCAAGGTGAGAAAAAGTTCCTTTAAAGGTATGGACAGCTCTGAATAATTCTGCATATTTGTTTTCAGCTTCCATATCGCTTCTTATAATTTCATCTGCTCTGTTTTCGCAGAAATCCTTGTATTCGCAGACCGCATTAACAAAATCATTGTGGTCTGCCACAACCCTGACAGCCATCTTAAGTATGGAACGTTCCCTTTCCAGCCTTTTTTCCAGAAGGTGCTTATCGGTTATATCTGTAAGAATGACCATACATGACGGTTTTGCTGCTTCGCTCTGTCTCTCAATCATCTTGTAAGCTATGTTTATAAGCTTCCCATTAATATTAAGCTCGGTTGGCAGAAGTGAAAGGTAGACCTCCCGCCTTGCTTCATTCTGAAGGCTGAAAACCTTTTGCAGAAGCGTATGTATGAATTTCTCCTGCTCCTGGTCCCCCCCGCCAATAAGCTTTGGCAAACTTTTGCCGTTTATATCTCCGCCAAAGATTTCGCAGCACTTGGAGCTGTATTCATTTCCCACCTTTAAAGCTTCATTAATGGATAAAAAACCTTGCTCAGCATTGTCAAACAAGCTTCTTATAGCTGAAGTCTTCTCTATGACCTTCCTGTCCAGATCCTTATTTATCTCCTCAATATACTCCTTCGACCTTGTAAGCTCAATATTGGCAGTCCTGACATCGTCATACATCCTTGCATACCTCAGTCCCAAGTAGCATACCATACATAATGAAAGCACAAAAATTCCATAGTGGGATACATCCTCTGAATAGTAATTTACTTTGAGCTCTGTCAAAATATCAAATACACCTGCCACACCTGTGAAGACCAGTCCGTAAATGATAATTTTCAAATCCTTGTTGCCTTCCCTTAGCTCTTTAACCATTAAATACACCAAAAATACTGAATAGCTCAGAAAGCATGTATTGAAGACATAATCTGCTCTTGATATATCAAACCCCGGTATGCGCGATAATAAAAGCATTGAAGCAAGATATAAGGGAAATATCTTATTTATTATATTCATCTGTACTTTTGGCGCAACTTTCAGTAAGGCCACTATAAAAGAGCCTGCTGCATAAGGTATAAGGAAGTAGCTGCAATAATCCATATAGAAAATTAGTACAGGCTGGTTCAGAGCAGACCTTATCATATAAAGTGTACTGAGAATGTTAAGTGAGATAAGGAAAACAAAGCCTCCGGCATTGGCCAGAAGTGCTTGCCCATTATTTTGACTTTTTCTCTGAAATATGGCTATCACCGTAAGACATAGCCCAATAAACGCTCCTGCAGTACAAAATATTACAGGTGCTATTTCATCGTCAACCAGAGCCCTTACCTTTTCATTTTCGGAAACCATATCCCAGGCTGTAAGATGTTTCATCCCTTTTAACGTGAGCCCTTTAACTGCCGGATATCTGAAGTAGACCATTTTTCCTTTGAATTCATCACGAATGGGTACTATATGCTGGAAGGACAAAACCCTGTCACGCTCTTTCATTGTCCCATAGGAATAAATTAACTTGCCCTCAACAAATACTTCCACCGGAAAATCAAACTCCAGAAACAGTGCGGGACTGTAAGAAGGAAAGCTTTCAGGAAGCCTGCCTCTTAACCAGAACACTTCCGGAGCTTCAGACATTCCGGTATTCAAAGCTTCTACCCTTGTCCAGCTGCCCTTTACTCCTTCAATACTTTCAAAGTCTTCTGACCCATCAACAGTTAGGGGAAGCTTTGAGGGCAAATACTCCCATGCCTGTATCCTGCTGTTGCCTGACTCTTTTTCCAAAGGCTCCCTATTTATGGGGCTTGCAAAAAGTGTAGCAGCTATGAGTACTGCCAAAATAAGCATTATGGCTGCCAAACTCTTTTTATTCATCCTACCGGCCTCGCTTCCGTAAGCTATTAAAGGAACAGCAGTCCCCTTTAAGCCGCAATAAATAATTTTTGATAATAACACAAAATATTATACCATACATTTGCCAAAAAATGAAAAAAGTCCTGGTAATATGTCATAATATGGCATATTACCAGGACTAAGCCTTTAAATCTCTTAAAGCTTGTCTATGAGCAAGGCTCCGCCGATTGAAATAGCATGAACTGCATTTATAATCAAAAAGCTTGCTATCGACATCTTGATTCTCCTTTGTGTGATTATCTCTACTGCCTTTCTGTCTCCTTAGCTTCCTTTTTACTGAAAAACCTTTCATACAGGTACTTAATATCTTCATCTATGAATCTGTGCTTCGTCTCTTTGAGATTAAACTTGAAAAGCTTGAAGGCAAACTGAACAAAATATCCTGCAGAAAGCGCCATAATAACAGTTCCAATTCCTACAGAACCTCCAAGCACATATCCTATAGCCAGTACACTGAGTTCTATACAGTTCCTTAAGAATCTGACAGACTTGGAAGTTTTTTTTGTCAGGGCTACCATCAAGCCATCCCTGGGACCGGAACCCAATCCGGCGCTGATATAAAAATAGCTGGCTATTCCGATAGTAAACATTCCCAGGAGCATCATCACAAACCTTGGTACTATGGCTTGGAATACCGGAACCAAATGATTCAGCATTAGTATATCCATAAATAAGCCGATAAATATCATGTTGGTCAGCGTCCCCCAGCCCAGCCTTTCTCCAAGAAAACTGTCCAGTATTACAAATATCATACCCACATATATACTTGCCTGGCCCATTGTAATGCCGATATTTTTGGAAAGGCCCTGGTGAAATACCTCCCAGGGTGCAAGACCCAAGTTGGCATTAATTGTCATAACAATCCCAAAAGCATATAAGAACAGTCCTAGGAACAGTTTCACCATACGTTTCATTATATTATTCAAGGCATATCCCCCTTAATACAACTCTGTAATTTACATCAGTTCAATATATCTATTTTAGCATAAAAGATAAAAGATGCGTCTCAAATAAAACATGGTTTTTAGTCGCTAGACACTAGTCTCTAGTCTCTAGAATTAGGGTATTCCTTATAGGTATGGCTAGTAATTCGTAGTCTAACCTAGCCTTCAAAGCCCTACCCTGGTCTAGCGACTAGCGACCGGAGACTAGTGACTTAAAAATGCGACAGCGTCGCATTTTTCTACATAAGCGTAGGGAACGACGTCCCCGTCGTTCCGGAAATGACACATCCCTGATATACAAAGTTAATTCCTATTTGTAGCTTTCTCTGATTATAAGCTCAGTAGGTATTACAACCTTTTTGGGTATCTCCCTGTTTTCCTTTATCCTTTCCAGCAGCAATCCTACCGCTGTAACCCCCATGAACTCTGTGTGCACTCTGACAGTGCTAAGTGGCGGTATCAGATACTTGGAGGTATGGATATCATTAAAGCTTACAATACCTACTTCATGGGGAACATTTATGTCCGATTCATACAAAGCCTGTATTGCACCCATTGCCATAGAATCACTGGCTACAAAGAATACAGCAGGAAGATTCCCTTTTTTGATGGCGTTCTTCATCATATTGTAGCCATCCTCTGTAGTAAAAGAGCCAATATAGATGTCTCCTTCATTATATATGCCTTTTCCTTTGGTAAACTCACGATATGCCCTTTCACGTTCATCCTCCAAGGATTCCTTGCTTTCCCCCACATATTCACTTCCACCGATGAAGCCGATCCTTCTGTATCCGTGACTGACCATATGCTCCAGAACTTCCAGGGTAGCACTCCGGATGTCTACAACTACTGCATCATATACCTTTTCATTTGGAGAGGAATCAACAAAAACAATGTTCTTGGAATACGTTGAAAACTCCTGAATATCCTCTTTGCTGAACTTTCCGATTGCTATAAAGCCATCCAGGTCATCCAGTTCTCCTGCTGTGTATTTGTCTCCGTCCTTAAAGATTGATGCAAATTCGACCTTCTTGTTGAAGCACTCCTTTTCTATTCCTTTAGCAACCGAAAGGTAATATGGGTCTCCAAGCTCCTCCCTTTGTGAATACCAATGAATAACTCCAATTCTAACCCTCTTATTGAGGTTTTTGTT
>CAZUGK010000222.1:0-4962 GCA_964619815.1 uncultured Clostridiaceae bacterium
TCAGAGCCGGGCAAATTTTTGAGTGGATTTATAAGGACACAGCTTCTTTTGCGGAAATGACAAATCTGCCTAAAAGCCTGATAGAATTGATGGAAAGGGATTTCTTTATCGGAAGGGCCCGGATTGAGGCTATGCAGCACTCTCAAGCAGACAACACCAGAAAGTACCTGCTTTGCTTTGATGACGGCAATGCTGTGGAATGTGTGCTTATGGATTACAGCTACGGCAAGACCATATGCATATCTACACAGATTGGCTGCAGGATGTCCTGCGAATTTTGCGCATCAACTGTGGGTGGGCTTGTAAGGTCAATGACCAGCGGTGAAATGCTTGAAGAGGTAATGGCTGTATCAAGGGATATAGGAGAAAGAATTGGTAACATAGTACTCATGGGCACGGGTGAACCCTTTGACAACTATGATCAGGTATTGAAGTTTATCAGGACAATTAATCATAACAAGGGACTAAACATCGGACAAAGACATATCACTCTCTCAACCTCGGGCATTGTGCCGAGAATATATGATTTCGCCGATGAAAACCTGCAATGTACACTTGCTATTTCACTGCATGCAGCAGATGATGAGGCAAGAAGCAAAATTATGCCTGTAAACAGGAAATATAACATTGAAAAACTGATGGAAGCATGCGAATATTATATAAAATCAACTAACAAAAGAATTACCTTTGAATACGCATTAATAAAAGATGTCAATGATAGTGTTAAAGATGCCCATAAATTGGGAACATTACTAAAGGGCAAGCTGTGTCACGTAAACCTTATACCGGTAAATAAGGTTGAGGGGAAACAGTTTGTGAAAGCATCCAAAGACAGGATTAATTCCTTTAAGAGTACTCTGGAGAGTTTCGGGATTGAAACAACCATAAGGCGTGAGCTGGGCAGCGAAATCGACGCTGCCTGCGGACAGCTGAGGCAAAAATATTACAATCCTTAAAGGGTTTTTTTATATTATGTCGAAATATTTTGCAGAATGAAATGGTTTAGCGTAATATATTAGAGGTGATTTGATGAGGTCAGTTGGTAAGACAGACATAGGTCTGGTCAGAAAGGTGAATGAAGACAGCTTTATTTGTGAAAAGCTTGAAGAAAGTGATGATTCATATCTATATATAGTTGCCGATGGTATGGGCGGGCATAATGCCGGTGAAGTTGCCAGCTCTATGGCAGTGCAGGAGGTAGCTGCCTACATAAGAGAGAATATTGAAGCACTTAAGCTTGGGGATGAAGAAATTCAGGATTTGATAAGAAACGCTATATTGTACGCCAATGATAAGGTTTATAAGACATCAATAATAAAAAGCAGCTGTTTGGGTATGGGTACGACCCTTTCCATGGTGCTTACTAAAGGCAGCAATTTATATATCGGGCATGTTGGCGACAGCAGGGTATACCTTATAAGAGGGAATGAGATATCAAGACTTACAGAGGACCATTCACTGGTTGCGGAGCTTATAAAGTCCGGTACAATAAAGCCGGAGGAAGCTAACAATCATCCCCAGAAGAATGTCATTACAAGGGCTTTAGGTACAGAATACACTTTGGAGCCTGATGTAGGGCAGTTCGATATACAGCGTGGGGATTATATTTTGATTTGTACTGATGGGTTGTCAAACGCAGTAAATGAAGAGGAAATGATTTATACAGTAGTTAATTCCTCTGATTTGAACGAGGCTTGCGAGCTCCTTGTAAACAAGGCAAAGGAAAGCGGCGGCTTTGATAACATAACAGTTGTTATTATCCAGATGTGTAAAGGTGGTGACTATGATGGTAGGTAAGGTATTGGGTGACAGATATGAAATACTGGAGAAAATAGGCGGCGGCGGAATGGCCTTGGTATATAAGGCAAAATGCAGGCTGTTAAATAGATTTGTAGCTATAAAGGTTTTAAGACCGGAATTTACAGAAGATGAGGAATTCGTAAAGAAGTTCAGGCGGGAGGCTCAGTCGGCAGCCAGCCTTTCTCATCCGAATATTGTGGGCATATATGATGTAGGGACCGAGAACGGCAACTACTATATAGTCATGGAATATATCAAGGGCCAGACCCTGAAGGAGCTGATCAGGAGCAAGGGGACTCTAGGCATTGAAAATGCGACCAATATTGCAATCCAGATATGCTATGCACTGGATCACGCTCATAAAAACCATATAGTACACAGAGATATAAAATCACACAATATATTAATCCGTGAGGATAATTCCGTTAAAGTGACGGATTTTGGCATTGCAAGGGCAGTGTCTTCAAGTACAATTACAAATACGGGAAATGTAATAGGTTCAGTTCATTATTTTTCACCCGAACAGGCGAGGGGCGGCTATACTGATGAAAAGTCGGATATATACTCACTGGGTGTTGTGATGTATGAAATGATTACCGGGAGGCTGCCCTTTGAAGGGGAATCCCCCATTGCGGTAGCATTGAAGCATATACAGGAGGAGCCTGTGCCGCCTTCAAAGGTGAACACGAGAGTACCCAAAGCTATTGAAGCTATAATATTAAAATGCATGGAAAAGGAAGTATCCAAAAGGTATAACACTGCATCAGAGATTATAAATGACCTGAGACAGTCGTTGGTTATGCCTAACGGTGATTTTGTAAAAAAGAACAAATATACTGATGAGAGTACCAGAGTTATAGAACCAATAAAAATAATCGACAGAGATGCTGAACCGGAAGCCAGGGATGAGGCAAACAGAGGAGAAGCAAAAGATGGAAAACTGGTTATAGATGATTATTCCGTTGATGCCGTACCTGCGATTCAGGGAGGCGATGGGCAGCCCAACCCGAAGAAGAAAGGACACAAAGGATTCATTATAGCTGCGGTTCTGGGAGGGTTGCTGCTGGCTTTGCTGGTGGGAGGAGGAATATTATTTGTAAACAGCCTCTTTACCGTGAAGGAAGTGGAAGTTCCTGACCTTATAAACAGAAGTGAAAATGAAGCAAGGGATATGCTTGCAAATTCAGGCCTCATACTTGAAGTAACAGAGAGGGTATTCAACAAGGATATTCCTGAAGGAAGCATAATAAGCCAGAATCCCAAACCAAATGAGAAAAACAAGATAACTAACCCTGTAAAGGTAGTTGTAAGCAAAGGCCCGAGAAAGGTTGCAGTTCCCAATCTGGTAGGGGAAAGCTATGACAAGGTCAAGCTCATACTGGAAAGGGAAGGGCTTACGGAAGGCAAGTTTGAGCAGGAATACAGCGATTATCCCAACGGATATGTAATAAGACAGAGTATTACTGCAGGCATCAGCGTAGATGAGGGTACCACAATAGACTACGTAATAAGTATCGGACCGGAGAAATTTGTAATGCCAAATTACATCGGCGCCGGTATTGAGGATGTTAAGGCGGATCTAATTGTAAAAGACCTTATTTTAGGAAATATTACTCCTGGGAGCAGTAATGAATATCCGGCAGATACAGTATTGGAGCAAAGTATAAAGCCGGGTACCGAGGTCAGCAGAAAAAGCGTTGTGTATTTTGTAGTTAACAGCAAAGCGCAGGAGCCTGTCGGTAGCAGCTTCAAGCTCAAATTTCCACTGCCTCAGGATCTTGAAAGCATGAAAGTAACAGTATATAAGGTGCAGAATGAAATAAGCAGCAGGATATATGAGAGCATTCATAAACCGGGAGACAGCCCCCTTGAGATTCCGGTAAGCGGTGAAGGGAATGTCACCTTTGAGGTTTATATAAATGACAGCTTGTACAAGAGTGTTGCACACAGTTTCTAGAATTACGGGAGGAAAAGCATGCAAAAGGGTGTTATAGTAAAGGGCATTGGAGGTTTCTACTATGTGGACACCGATGAGGGAATATATGAGTGCCGAGCAAGAGGAAAATTCAGAATAAAGAACATAACACCTTTAATAGGAGACCATGTTGAAATAGACGGAGACCCCAAAAGTCTCAAGGGTTATATCATCAGCATTTCTGAGAGGAGAAACCAGTTAATAAGGCCAACTGTTGCCAATATTGATCAGGTTGTAATCGTATTTGCAGCAAAAAAGCCGGATATAAACATGATGCTTATGCAGAAGTTTCTTGTATACTCGGAATATAAGAAGCTAAGTGTAGTGATATGTATAAATAAAATTGATTTGGATGCAGAGGAAAACTATCTGGAAGTAGTAAAAATGCTGGAAAGCATTCCATATAAGGTAATCCGGACAAGTGTTAAAGCTAATATCGGGATAGATCAGCTGGAGGAAATACTCAAAGACAAGGTTTCAGTTTTTGCAGGTCCATCCGGTGCAGGAAAGTCGTCTCTTCTTAACCGGATTCAACCCGGACTGGAGCTTAAGACAGGAGATTTGAGCAAAAAGATAGACAGGGGTACCCATACCACCAGACATGCGGAGCTTATCAGGCTTGAGCAGGGCGGTATGGTAGCGGATACTCCAGGCTTCACTTCCTTTGACATAAGCGAACTGGAGCTTTCCCAACTGGAAACCTGTTTTCCGGAATTCCTGGACTATAAGAATTGCTATTTTCAGAACTGCATACATGATAAAGAGCCCCAGTGCGGAATAAAAGAAGCAGTAGAAGAAGGGAAAATAAGCAGGATAAGATATGATTTTTATTTATCTCTGCTTAGTGACTTGAGGAGTAGTAGGAGGTATTAAATTGATAAAACTGGCACCATCTATTTTAGCAGCAGACTTCGCAAATCTTGAGAGGGATATCAGAATAGTAGAGGAGGCAGGGGCTGATTGGCTCCATATAGATGTTATGGATGGGCATTTCGTTCCAAATATAACAATAGGCCCTCCAGTGGTAAAAAGCTTGAGAGTCAAAAGCAAATTGGTTTTTGATGTACATCTTATGATAGAGAACCCTGAACTTTACATAAAGGATTTTGCAGCCGGCGGTGCTGATATAATTACAGTACACGCAGAAGCGACCAACCATCTTCACAGGCTGATACAGATGATAAAAG
>CAZUGK010000222.1:4972-5187 GCA_964619815.1 uncultured Clostridiaceae bacterium
AGGGGTAGCATTGAATCCTGCTACGCCTGTAAATGTTTTGGAGCATATAATTGAAGAATTGGATATGGTGCTTATAATGAGCGTGAATCCCGGCTTTGGAGGGCAAAAATTCATCAATTCCGCCTATGAGAAGATTTCCAGGGTAAGAAGCCTGATAGACTGTAAGGGACTTTCCGTGGATTTGCAGGTTGATGGAGGTGTAGGAAAAGAAAATG
>CAZUGK010000223.1:0-2949 GCA_964619815.1 uncultured Clostridiaceae bacterium
TAAGGCTGAAACCTCTAAGCCTGTTGATAGATGGGTAAAGTAAAGCCCTTCTATTTATCTTTAGTTAATCTGTTTTGTCATACCTTGTCAGACCTAATTTTAAGCAGGTTTGACAGCATTTTCGTTATCGTGTTCCTCCTGTCATACCCAACTTACCTGTCTTACCTAATTTTAAGTTAGAATTATAGGAAATAGTTTTAATTTTAATTTTTGAATTCAATATATATTATTTTATAATGATGTTTTTGTAAAGTAAATTATCCCATATGTATTTTAAAAAGTGGTATGACAGGTATGACAGGTAAGACAAAAGGCTCTTGTTACTGGTTCACTTGTCAGACCTTTTAGAATGCTAGGTATGACAGGTAAGACAAGCATATTGCTAATGAAAATACACAGAGGATAGATAGATAGATTAGATTATATTTTTATCTATTTTTATTATTTATTGTTCGTTTGTTGCTGTTTTTCTTGTCTAACCTTGATGTCTTTATTCCCGGCTTACTTGCGTGTTTTCCTATTATTCTCTAGTGTATATTAAAACAGAGCCTTGTAATAGCCTTAATTTCTTAGTTTCTTAATCTGTTATGTTCTAAAATACTGGTGTTAATAAAAGGTTTAACATTTTATCTATATTTTCTGTAACCAAGTAAACAAACTTACACAAAATCTATAAATTTTTGATTGCATATATAGAATCAGAATAACTGTCATTTAAATAATCTATAGAAAATAAAACACTATCAGAAGGCTATAAACTAACATTAAAATTGACCGATAAGCACAAATTGAAAACTATTAGAAATGTCGTTTAGAGGCACTTCTTTATAAAACAAAAATCTCAAAATCAGGAGCAGTATGACCAATAATTTTCCAGATTTTTCTAACAGGGAAGCTTTGCTTCATGCAAATTCAGCATTAATAGGACAGCTGCAGGCTAGGCTCAAAACCAAAAGATGGAGGCCTCAAGAGGGCGAAAATATCAAAATAAGCTATATAAGAGCCTTAATTCAAGCATTACAAACACAGAACCAAATATTAAAAGATTTAGATTTAGAAGAAGTTAAGAGAAGGCTTGAAGCTCTGGAAAACTCCCAGAGTGAAAGGGTAGGGGCATCGAAAACGCATAATTCTTCACTTGGGGCTTAAATGTTGACAGTTGCATCACTCCTTAAGCGCCTTGAGGCTCTTGAGAGAGGTAGAGAAGGGGCACCCGAGATAAAAGTGTTCATCCATTATCCGGAAAGAGATCCCCCATTCTGGAAACCTGAGAATCCGGAATCCTGGCAGCGGTCACATCCCAAAGGACGGGCTATTCTGTTATCTATGCGTGATTGTAGATGCAGGCGGCTCGAAGGTTGAAAATAATGGCTTAATCTCAGGCCCACTGCTAAGCTTTTCATATAGAGCTAGGCTTAAACATATTGGATACCCTCTAAAAATGTATTACAGGGGCTTAGAATCATAGGATCAGCTGATACTGTTTATTACCCTCATATAAATGAAAATCAAAAGATGATGGGCTGTTTACTGAGTTTTATGGTTATCGAGTATCTTTTTTGTCAAAATCTTTACTATCTCTGCATACTGCTCAAAAGAGTTGACTTCCCCATAGTACCCATCTGCATCGATAGTGTTACAATCTCCGTTTACATCGATTTCCAGAACTTCTACGGCAACTGGCACATCATCAAAATTTGGGGTTGCCAGCACTTTATATTTTTCTGAGTACCATACTGCCAGTTCTCCTGCCATGTCTTCATCTTCCGTCAATCGAAGACTCATTCCATTGATCTCTATATTTGCCTTATCAAAGAACGGCCTTAAATCTTCCATAGTAAACATATTTCTATATCTCCCTATTTTGGGTATATAAGGTGGATTTTAATTTAGTTGTAACCGGTGAAAAGTAAGCCCACTAAACCTCTGTAACTTCTCTTTATTACCACAATACAATATCTGCTAATCTGTAAGTTTTAGTTTTTAAAATTGGATCATTTTTCCTGATTAATGGTATATTTTCGGACTTCTCGTTGAATATTCAGAGGGTACTTTTATAGAAGATATTTTTAAAGTTTTCTTTTTTCTTTAGGTGCAGGAACCGGGAACTTGAGAAAATACTGAGGGGGTGATAACAGGGCATAGGTAAATTATTGCAAAAGAGGAAGACTTAAGATAATAAGTGATATCTTTGATTAGAGAATTTTTCACAAGTAAAAGCCAAGTTTAATCAATTTTCCAGGCATGTGACCATGAGTAAACTTGAAGATCTTCAACCAAACGCGGCTGTAAGGGGCATTCTTTCAGACTGCTTAGTAACAGTGATAAATGTACAGTGGTTCGGTTCAGAAGCCCTTGATCTTACATATAAAACTCCTGAGGGCAAGCCAGCCAACGAACTTCTCTATCGTCACGATGAATCTCGAATTGAAGTTATTGAGCAGGGAAGGCCTTGGAGTTTCGATGGGGATGGAAGTCTTTTCCGGTTAGTTTCAGAGGCGCAGCGAATCCGTCTGGCACATATGTTTGATCCTGTTCTTGCTGTTCATACTTCAATGGTCGATCCACTTCCACATCAGATTACTGCTGTCTATGATGCGATGCTGCCGCGACAGCCATTGCGATTCTTACTGGCCGATGACCCTGGAGCTGGCAAGACTATCATGGCTGGGCTTCTTATGAAGGAGCTAATCGTCCGGGGAGACCTGCAGCGCTGTCTTGTTGTCTGTCCAGGAAGCCTGGCTGAACAGTGGCAGGATGAGCTTTACCGGCGTTTTAATTTGCCTTTTGAGATCCTTACAAATGACAAGCTTGAAGCTGCACGCACAGGCAACTGGTTCCTTGAAACGAATCTGGCCATTGCAAGGCTGGACAAGCTCTCACGCAATGAGAATATACAGGAGAAACTCAAAAGTCCAGACTGCCGCTGGGACTTGATAGTCTGCGATG
>CAZUGK010000223.1:2981-5176 GCA_964619815.1 uncultured Clostridiaceae bacterium
AGCAACGTTTTTTGGCGGCGAAATTAAGTACACAAAACGCTACAGGCTCGGGCATCTCCTTTCTACCCTAACACGGCATTTCCTTTTGATGACAGCGACACCACATAACGGGAAAGAAGAGGACTTCCAGCTCTTTATGGCCTTGCTGGATGGCGACCGTTTTGAGGGGCGTTTTCGTGACGGAGTCCATACAGCAGACGTTTCAGATCTGATGCGCCGGATGGTAAAGGAAAAATTATTCAAGTTTGATGCAACGCCACTATTCCCCGAGCGGATTGCCTATACTATGCCCTACAAGCTTTCGGATGCAGAAACAAGACTGTACTGGGAAGTTACCAAATATGTGCGCAATGAATTCGACCGTGCTGACGCTCTCCAGAATGATAAGCGAGCGGGCAATGTTGGCTTTGCACTTACCATCCTACAGCGCCGTCTGGCGTCCTCTCCAGAAGCCATTGGAGAATCACTGCGTCGTCGTCGTGAACGCCTGGAAAGCCGATTGCGTGAGATGGAGTTGCTCCATAGAGGAGCTAAGGTCTCTATATACGAGGAAGCGATGCTTGATGCAGAAGATGTCGAAGACTTAGAAGATGCACCTGACAATGAAGTTGAAGAAGCTGAAGAAGAGATTCTTGACAAGGCAACTGCAGCCAGCACCATTACCGAGTTAAAGGCAGAGATTGAAACACTAAAACATCTCGAAGCACTCTCAGATGTTGTTTATCGCAGTGGAGAGGATAAAAAATGGCGTGAACTTGCAAGTTTGCTCGAAGATCTCTTCGCACTGACATCTATTGCCAGCCACGGAACCGAAGAGCAGGCATTTTATGGATCAGGACTAATCCCAAAACCTGTATCTTCTCCCCACCAGAAACTAGTTATCTTCACCGAATACCGCGATACATTGCGATACCTGAAGAAACGTATCAGTACTCTTTTAGGTAGGGAAGAAGCCGTTGTAACCGTACACGGCGGCATGGGGCGTGAAGATAGAATGAAGGCACAGGAAGCCTTCAAACACGACCCTGAGGTCCAGGTACTTCTGGCAACTGATGCAGCTGGTGAAGGTATCAACCTGCAGCGTGCTCACCTAATGGTCAATTACGACCTGCCGTGGAACCCAAATCGTATAGAGCAGCGTTTCGGGCGCATTCACCGTATAGGACAAACCGAAGTATGCCATCTCTGGAACTTGGTTGCCGAGGAAACCAGAGAAGGAGACGTATACAGAACTCTACTGGAAAAACTAGAACAGGCGCGTCAAGCACTTGGCGGTCAGGTATTCGATGTTCTGGGCAAACTTCAGTTCGACGGTAAACCCTTACGTGAACTGCTTATCCAAGCTATTCGTTACGGTGAGCAGCCTGATGTGCGGGCCAGGCTCACGCAGGTTGTATCTAATGCTTTCGACCGTAATCAGCTCCAAGACCTGCTGGAAGAAAAGGCTCTTGCTCACGATGCAATGGATGCAAGCCGAGTATACCGCATCCGTGAGGATATGGAACGGGCTGAGGCCAGAAGGCTTCAACCACACTACATTGAATCCTTTTTCCTTGAGGCTTTCCAGCTTCTGGGAGGGTCCGTTAAACAGCGTGAGCCACGTAGATATGAGATCACTCGTGTGCCTCCTCCTATCAGAAATCGCGACCGCATGATTGGCACAGGTGAGCCTGTACTGCCGAGGTATGAAAGAATTGCTTTCGAAAAATCGCTTGTTTCACCTCAGGGACAGCCTCTTGCAGCCTTTATCTGTCCCGGACACCCGCTTCTTGCCTCGACCATAGACCTTACACTGGAACGCCATCGCGATCTCCTGCGCAGGGGAACTGTACTTGTAGATGAACGTGATCTGGAGACTAACCCGCGTGTTCTTTTCTATCTTGAACATGCCATTCAGGACGCAAGTCCTACTCGCACAGGAGAAAGGCGTATTATATCTAAACGTATGCTGTATGTGGAACTGGACTCAGCAGGGAATACCAAACATTTACATTATGCACCTTATCTTGACTACCGACCACTTAGACCAGATGAGCCATGTGTTGAAGAGCTTCTCTCCAGACCAGAATGTTCATGGATTAGCCGGGAACTGGAACATAAAGCACAGGGACACGCTGTTGCTTATGTTGTACCGGAACACCTTAAAGAGATCCGTTCACGCAAACTGGAGCTGATTGAGAAGACAGAAGCAGCAG
>CAZUGK010000224.1:0-5068 GCA_964619815.1 uncultured Clostridiaceae bacterium
TGTAAATCTGTTGTCTCAGACTTCGGTGGTTCGAATCCACCTTTCCCCACCATTGAAATCAAAAAGTCCATTCGGACTTTTTTTAATTTGCGCAAGCGCAAATTAGTCTCTAGTCACGAGTCCCTAGTCTCTAGATTTAGGGTATGACTCTGAGGTCTGGTTTTGTGTTTCAAAAAATTTTCAAAGCCCAGCTCTAATCTAGTGACTCGTGACTAGAGACTAGTGACTGATTTTTTGGTTATAATATATTTTGGCTGATAAAGAGCAAAAAATATGAGGAATTTTTTCGATTTAAATGTACATATTGACAGTCGGATTTTGCTATGGTAGTATATTGCTGTCAACTAAATAATTGAACAGCTCATCAAGAGAGGTGGAGGGAAGGGCCCTATGAAACCCGGCAACCGGCAAGTGTACGGTGCCAATTCCTACAGGATTATTCTTGTATAATCCTGAGAGATGAGGGAGTAATAAGAAGTAACCGGCTCCTTCGTCAGAAGGAGCTTTTTTTCTGAACTTATGAAAAATTTTTTATAGGAGGCTAATTATGAACAGAAAACTATTTACGTCCGAATCTGTTACCGAAGGACATCCGGATAAGATTTGCGACCAGATATCTGATGCAGTTCTGGATGCAATACTTGAACAGGATCCGATGGGGAGAGTAGCATGCGAGGTGTCTGTGACAACTGGACTGGTACTGGTTATGGGTGAGATATCTACAAACTGTTATGTTGATATTCCGAAGATAGTGAGAAGAACCATTGAGGATATAGGATATACAAGAGCTAAGTACGGCTTTGACTCCGACACCTGTGGTGTTATTACAGCTATTCATGAGCAGTCCGAGGATATTGCTCTCGGAGTTGACAAAGCTCTTGAAGCCAAAAAGGGTGAAATGACAGAGCAGGATATAGCTGCTACAGGGGCAGGAGATCAGGGCATGATGTTCGGTTATGCCTGTGATGAGACTCCGGAGCTTATGCCTATGCCTATTTCACTGGCTCACAAGCTTGCCATAAGGCTTTCCCAGGTTAGAAAGGAAGGTATTCTGGACTATCTGAGACCCGACGGCAAAACTCAGGTTACTGTAGAATATGATGATGATAAACCTGTAAGAATTGATACAATAGTTGTTTCCTCACAGCATAGTCCGGAAGTGGATCATGGAACTATTGAGAGGGATATAATTGAAAATGTAATAAAGCCTGTTATACCTGAGGGTATGATAGACAAGGATACAAAGTTTTATATAAATCCTACAGGAAGGTTTGTAGTAGGAGGGCCTCATGGTGATTCCGGGCTTACAGGAAGAAAGATAATCGTTGATACTTATGGAGGATACGCAAGACACGGAGGCGGAGCCTTCTCCGGAAAAGATCCGACCAAGGTTGACAGGTCTGCTTCATATGCTGCAAGGCATGTGGCAAAGAATGTGGTTGCAGCAGGGCTGGCATCAAAGTGCGAAGTGCAGGTGGCTTATGCTATAGGTGTGGCAAAACCGGTATCGGTACTGGTTGAGACCTTCGGAACAGGAAAGCTCCCGGATGATGAGATCGCAAGGATTGTAACCCAGGTATTTGACCTCAGACCGGCAGCCATCATAAAGAACCTGGATCTGAGACGTCCGATATACAGACAGGTTGCTGCCTATGGACATATGGGAAGGACAGACATAAATGTTCCATGGGAAAGAACCGACAAGGTTGAAGAACTCAAAAAATTAGCAGGAATATAATAAAAATGTGCAGTTCAAGCGGACTGCACATTTTTATTATGGGGTTCCGAGGTTACGGGGTTACGGGGTTCCGAGGTTACGGGGTTACGGGGTTCCGAGGTTACGGGGTTCAGAGGAGTAGGGGCGAACAGTGTTCGCCCGCAAAAGCTTCAAAGGCTTTTTTGAAGCATGTGGCACGCTGCCCGAGGCAAAACGCCTCATTATCCATTGCGTATCGAATATTATTTCATTATGCTATAATTATAGAAGCAATTAAATTCTGAGGTGTAAACAATGGATGAAGTTCAGGGAACGATATACGATGTTGTGTTCAGAAATGAGCAGAATGGATATACAGTGTTGGATCTGGAGCAGGATAAAGAGATAATCACACTGGTAGGGTATTTTACCTTCCTGAATATTGGGGAGACAATAAAGGCATATGGTAAATGGGTGCAGCACCCTGACTACGGCAATCAGTTCAAGGTGGAGACCTATGCTGCAGTTACTCCGGCAACGGTAAACGGTATTGAAAAGTATCTTGCTTCAGGCTTGATACCGGGAATAGGGCCCCACACCGCAAAGAAACTGGTAGAGAAATTCGGTCTGGATACCCTTGATGTTATGCAATACAATCCTGACCGCCTGATCGAAGTTGAGGGAATAGGACAAAAGAAGGCAGAGAAGATTTCCGAGGCTTTCCAGGAGCAAAAAGAGCTTAAGGATATCATGATGTTCCTTGAGCAGTACGGGATAGGGGCGGCTTATGCAGTAAGAATATATAAGACCTATGGCGGAAATACAATAAACGAAATAAAGGAAAACCCATACAAGCTCGCAGATGACGTATTTGGGATCGGTTTCAAAATGGCAGACAGGGTAGCGTTATCCATGGGTATTTCAAAATCCTCAGAATACCGCATTGCATCAGGTACAAGATATGTTCTTAACCAATACCACGGAAATGGGCATACCTTTGTGCCGCAGGAAGAGCTTGTAAAATCTGCGGCAGCACTGCTGGAGGTAGACGAAACACAAATTGAAGATACAATAGTCAGGCTTTTTATAGATAAAAAACTTGTTGTAGAAAACATTGGAGATGTCAGAGGGGTTTACTCGGTTCCTTTTTTTAAGGCGGAATCGGGGACGGCTAGAAGGCTTATGCAGCTGCTATATTATAAAATTCCGCCCCTGGATGTGGACATGGACAGCGAGATATCGGCAATCGAAAGGTCAGAAGGCATAGAATTGGCAGAGAAGCAGAGGACTGCCGTGCGGGAGGCCTTAACCCAGGGAATACTTGTAATAACGGGAGGACCTGGCACGGGAAAAACTACAACCATAAAGACTATAATAAACATTTTTGAAAAACAGGGGCTTAACGTGTTGCTGGCCGCACCTACGGGAAGAGCAGCCAAAAGGATGCAGGAGGCAACGGGAAGGGATGCGAAGACCATACACAGATTGCTGGAATTCGGTTACGGAGACAGTGATGAGGAAATGTTCTTCCAGAAGAATGAAGAATCACCTCTGGAATGTGATGTGATTATAGTTGATGAAGTATCAATGATTGACATACTGCTGATGAATAATCTGCTGAAGGCGATAGCGGAAGGAACCAGGGTAATTCTGGTGGGTGATGTGGATCAGCTTCCCTCTGTAGGGCCGGGGAATGTGCTGCGGGATATAATAGAAAGCGGAGTACTGCCCGTGGTGAGATTGGACGAGATATTCAGACAGGCAGAAAGCAGCATGATCGTTGTAAACGCCCACAGAATAAACCGGGGTGAGCCGCCGGAAATAAGCTCAAAGAATGGAGATTTCTTTTTAATAAGAAGGGAAAGCCAGGAGGACATTGTCTCTACCATAATTGAACTTTGTACGAAAAGGCTTCCAAAATATACCGGGTTGGATTTTTACGAAGGAATACAGGTGCTGTCTCCAATGAAGAAAGGATTGTGCGGAGTATTAAATCTGAACCAGGAGCTCCAGAAAGCATTGAACCCCAAGGAGGACAACAAAACCGAAAAGCCATACAGGGACGTTGTTTACAGAGTTGGCGACAAGGTAATGCAGATAAAGAACAATTACAAAATGAAATGGTATAGTATAATGGACATTGATAAGGAAGGGGAGGGAGTGTTCAACGGGGATCTCGGCACCATTGCAGAGATTGACAATGAGGAGCAGCATTTAAAAGTAATATTTGACAGAGAGAGGGTTGTCAAATATGATTTTGCAATGCTGGATGAGCTGGAGCATGCATATGCGCTGACGGTACACAAAAGCCAGGGCTCGGAGTTCCCGGTGCTTGTAATGCCGCTAACCTTCGGCCCTCCGATGCTTATGACAAGGAACCTTTTATATACCGGATTGACAAGAGCGAAAAACATGGTTGTACTGGTTGGGAAAGAACGGTTCTTGCAGCAGATGATTAAAAACAACCATATTATTACCCGCCATTCAGGACTGAAAGGAAGGTTGGATAAGCTTAAATGATCAAGTATATTCTTGACCTGTTATATCCTCCAAAGCAAAAGTGCAATATCTGCGGAAGAATTGGAGCTGCTGCTGCCTGTGAGGTATGTATGGCTTCATTGGATTACCTCCAGGGAGTTACTTGCCTTCACTGTGGCAAGCAGCTTAATGAGCAATACAATGACAGCACCTGCCCCGACTGCAAAACCGGTATTTTTCATTATAACAGGGCTTATTCCTGCTTTGCGTACACCGGTATGGGCAAGGAGCTGATATACAAACTGAAATATGAAGGGAAAATTCAGCTCTCAGGGGTCATTGCCGGTTTAATGGAAGAAAGGTTAAGGAATGAGCGACTCGCAATAGATGCAATAGTTCCTGTGCCGATACATGAGAATAAGCTTAAAACAAGAGGCTATAACCAGTCATATATTATTGCACGGGAATTGGGCGAAAGGCTCAGAAAGCCGGTGACAGACTGTCTGGAAAGAACAAGGGAGACTAAGGAGCAGTACAATCTGGACAGGGCTCAGCGGTACTTGAATATAGTTGATGCATTTTCTGTCAGATTAATGTATAATATTGATAAATATAAGAATATTTTGCTGGTTGATGACATATACACCACGGGAAGCACAGTGAATGAATGCAGCAAGGTATTGAAAAAGGCCGGTGCAATGGATATATACGTAATAACTGCCGCTACAGGCAGCAATACATAAATTTTATATAGTCACTAGTCACGAGTCGCCAGTTACTAGAGTTAGAGTAATGCTTCCAAAGCTTTTCTCAAAGCTAGAGACTGGAGACTAGTGACTCGAGACTGAGTTTAAGGAGGTCGAATTATGGCTGAAATAAGAAACTGTCCCAGAT
>CAZUGK010000225.1:0-5006 GCA_964619815.1 uncultured Clostridiaceae bacterium
CTTTTCTTTCTTCTTTTTCTTCCTTTATTTCATGTACACTTATCTCACCTGAATTCAGCGCACTTAACAGAGCGTCTATCTCATTTTGTGAAAGAACCTCGGACACACTATGCCACCTCCTTCTTTACGAAGTCATCTATTGAACTATGAATTCATCAAAATAAACATTCTTTATTTCTTTTGAATTTATTATCTTTCGAATTGTCTCAACAATTTCCTTCTGCAGCTTTTCCTGACCTTCCTTTCCTGCCAGATCTTCCTCAGTTTTTGACCTTACTATAGAATTTATTTTGTCTCTTATTTCTGATTCCCTGTATGTGACCAATTCTGCCACTTCTTTATTAATTTCCACCTTCATTGTCAATTTGCAGATTTTTTTACTGTCTTTGACATTATTCACGAAGGAGTCTCCAATTGTCACCATCATAATATTTTTGTCGATTTTTATGGGTTCCTCCGCTACTACCTTTGGACTGTTCAAAATCATATATATTATTATACCTGAAACTATTACCAAAAGTAACAGTATAATAATTGCTATGAGTATGATATTTTTCTTCATTCTGTCTCCCTCCACACAACATTTATGGATTGGTATCTTCCTTCTCTGCCCTTAATATTACCATGTCGACTCTTCTGTTATTTCGTCGACCTTCCGGAGTATTGTTATCATCTACGGGATGCTGGTCAGAATACCCTGAAGCTGACAACCTTTTTGCTTCAATACCATTTTCTTCAATTAGATATTTTACTACATTTACAGCTCTGGTAGTTGAAAGTTCCCAGTTGGATGGAAATTTCGACGTATTTATCGGAATATTGTCAGTATGGCCTTCAATCCTGACATTCTTATCATTCTGCCTGATTACTTCTGCAACTTTATTTATAATCTCTCTTGCTTGCGGTGTAAGGTCTGCTTTTCCCGATTCGAAAAGCACATTATCCATAAATCTCACAAGCAGGCCTCTTTCATCTAATCTTAGAGTTATGCTTGCCCCCAAATTGTTTTCTTTTATGTATTCATTCATTTCCTCGTAAAGTTTTTTAAATTCTTCTATCTCTTCAGCAGGTGAGTCCCCGGGAAAGGAATTCACTAAAGGCTCCATACTTACAGTCATACCTGAATCCAAGACACCCAACGAGCCGTTCATGGATTGTGCAATTGCCTGAAATTTTTGTACATCGAGAGTAGCAAAGGAAAACAACAATACAAAAAAGCACAAAAGAAGGGTTACCATATCTGAATATGTCGCCATCCACGCGGGTGTCCCGGCGGCTGGCTCATCACCTACTCTTTTCCTAGCCATATCATTCTTCTCCCTCTTTTGGTTCCTTCGTTGCTTCAAGTCTGTTTCTAAGCTTAGGTGACATGAAGGCTTTAAGCTTTTCTTCTATTATTCTTGGGTTTTCACCGGCTTGTATGGAAAGCATACCCTCAAGCATTACTTCTTTCATAAGTGTTTCCTGGGAGCTTCTGAGCTTTAATTTATTTATTACCGGGTTGCAAAATACATTTGCTATAAGTGAACCATATAAAGTGGTTATGATAGCAACAGCCATGTTGGGTCCTACTGTTGACGGGTCTGAAAGGTTTGCCAGCATATTAATGAGCCCTATCAGGGTCCCCAGCATACCAAAGCCCGGGGCCATTGAAGCCATAAATTCATAAACACCTTGACTGCTTTTATGCCTCTCTTCCAAAAAAGAGAGCTCAGTTTCCAATATATTTCTTACCAGTTCAGGATCTGTACCATCAACAATCAGAAGCACTCCCTTCTGCAAAAAATCATCCTGCAGCTGCTGAGCAGCTTCCTCAAGGGCAAGAAGTCCTTCCTTCCTTGCTACGTTTGCCAGGTCTATTATTGATTTTATAATATTTTCAGCATCAACGTCCGAGTAGAAAAAAACATGCCTTAAAGCGGAAATGCCTTCCTTAAGCTTATGCATCGGAAATGCCATTACTGTCATTGCAACAGTTCCGCCAAATGTACATATAATTGATGGTATATCAACATAACCTGTCAAATCTCCACTTAAAAGAATTGTGACAATAATTACCGCAATTCCGCCGATAAACCCAAAAACAGACGATAAATCCAATTATTCGCACCTCACTTTAGAAGTTATCCTTATTAATTAGCGATGAAAGGTCAAAAATCCTCTTTTTATATTCGATAATTTTTTCAATTATTTCCTCCGGAGTTTCAGAAACCAACAATTTTTTACCATCACGCAATGTAATGACGGTATCCGGCGTATTTTCTATAGTTTCAATGTGCTCACAGTTCAGGTAATAAACGACACCGTTAAGTCTTGTAACCTTTATCATAAGGACACTTCCTTTCCTGATTTTATTAATCCCTGGGCTTAAAGCCCAGGGATTAACTCTTTAAGCTATTTATCTCTTAAGATTCACCAGTTCCTGCAGCATTTCATCCGAGGTTGTAATTATTCTTGAGTTTGCCTGAAAGCCTCTCTGTGTACTTATCATTTCTGCAAATTCATTGGATATATCAACATTCGACATTTCCAATGTACCGGAGTTAATTGAGCCTAGTCCGCTGGAGCCGGGAAGTCCTACTATCGGCTCACCTGAGTTCGGTGTTACCTGGTACATGTTCTCTGCAGTCTTCTCGAGACCGGCAGGATTCTTAAATACAGCCAGTGCCACCTGACCGATTATTTTGCTCATACCGTTTGTGAATATACCGTTTATCTCACCTGTAGGTCCGATGCTGAAAGTATCAAGTGAGCCTTGTGGGTATCCGTCATCAGAAGTCACTGCTGCATTTGATTCGTTAGCGAACTGCGTTATTTTTGTAAAGTCAACATCTAATCCAACAATATCCGCGGAACCGTTTCTACCTTCTACAGTAATAGCCAGCCTTCCGCCTGATGGAGTCTGTGCAGTATCAGTATCTAAAGCTCCATCCTTGAATTTTAATTCTACCAGTAAATCATCCAGGCAAACAGCATCACCGAAGGAATTGTCAGCGGCATTGTAATATTTGCCTGTATCCTGGTCTTTGATTATTACCGACCACCTGTCATCATCAGTGCTGACTTGTCCGTCTCCGGTGCCCCCTGCGCTTTCCAACCCTCTTATAAATGTATACTTTAATGTATGTTTTCCGCCTAAATTATCATATACAGTAGTAGTTGTTTCCCAGAACTTTGTATCTGACGGTATATCAAGGGATTCTGGAGTAGGAGGAGGTCCGGCAGTTGCTGCTGTATAATCCGGTAATTTTCCAGCAGCTACTTTAGCAAGCTGGTTGTCAAGGTTTCCTTCAAACCGGGTAAAGGTAGTTTCCTTTGCCGCAACCATCTCAGCCTTGGAAATCTTTATCCCTTCCAACTGGCTTTTCATTGTATTAGTAGTTGGGTCCATCATATATCCCAATACCTTGTAACCATTTGCAGCAACCAGGTTTCCGTCATCATCAAGGGAGAAGTTTCCTGCTCTTGTATATGACCTGCTTAAGCCATCTGCCGAGTTCGAGAGTATGAAGAAACCGTCGCCGTTTATTGCAAGGTCTGTAAGGTTGTCTGTCCTCTGTACTGCACCTCTTATATGGAAGGTATCAATAGAGGATAGCGATATACCCAGCCCAACCTGCTGTGGGTTTGTTCCCCCTTTGCCTGCCTGTGGGGAGCCTGCTCCTCTTAAAGTCTGGTTGAAGACTTCCTGGAAGGTTGCCCTCTGTGACTTATAGCCTACGGTGTTTACATTAGCTATATTGTTTCCGATTGTATCCATTTTGAGCTGGTGAGCTCTGAGTCCGGATACGCCGGAAAACATGGATCTCATCATAATTAGTGACCTCCTTTAAGTTATTAGTGCACCTTTCTTCTGTCATTCCGAAAGGTTAAGCCTCCTTAAAAAGGTCCGGCTTATATTATTACTGCACCATCAATATTTGTGAATACATTGTTTTTCAGATTGTCTTCAGTTGCTGCTGTTATTATCGTCTTGTTCTTCACATTTGCTATAAAGGCTGAGCTCCCCATTATTATAAGAGTCTCTTTTACACCCTTCTCCGCAGCTTTATTTACTGCCTCATTTATTTTACTCAAATCTTCATTTGAAAGCTTAATATTTCTTGTTTGCAGCCTTTCCATTGCGTGCTTTGAGAATTTTACCTCAGACTGTCTTGAAAGCTCCTCCTGGAACACTGCATCAAAGCTTGTACCACTGCCAATATTCCTGTTTTCTGCCGGCCTCTGCGACGGTATCGGTTTGCCTATCGGCAGTATTGGTTTGTTATTGTATATAATACTCATTTTTTCACCTCAACTGAAGGCTATTTTACCTCTGTGACATCCTCAAGATATACTTCTTTTCCGTTAACTGTTAAGAATATGGATGTTCCGTCCTTTCTGACCTTCTCTACTACCCCTTCAATGTCCACTGTCTTTTTCCTCTTGACTCCATCCACTGTTTCAACCTCTTCGTATGTGCCTTTTATTGTCTTGCCTATGAGATTGAAAGCTGTAGTGCTCCTCATGCTCTGATTCATAAGATATATCTGCTCTACAGAGTTCTCGAGCTCTGTCACTTCCATGACATCGTCAAATTTTACATCATATTTTGTTCCTGTTACGTCTACTGTAAGATATATCTCATTATCCTTTACCATAACCTTTTCCACCAGGCCGATTAATTCCTTCGTCTCTGTGGAATCTTCAGCTCTGTACTTTGCTTTGACAAGCTTGTTCACCATGTTGTTGGCTGAATTCATCCTTATTGCCTTGTTGGAGTTCTGCGACTGTTCCAGTGCACTGAATTGTGCCATCTGTCCGATGAACTCATTATCCTTGGTCGGTTCCAGCGGATCTTGATATTTCAGCTGAGTTACTAATATCTTCAAAAATGCATCCTTATCCAGATTACTGTTAAACTCCTTGGGTTTATTCGGATCATACGTAGTGTACTGTCCGTTTATCCCGTCTACTGCCATTTTTTCACCTCCTATGCCCTATGGTCAAATTGCCCGTTATGAATA
>CAZUGK010000226.1:0-4970 GCA_964619815.1 uncultured Clostridiaceae bacterium
GCTGCACATTTAATTAATTTTATAGTTTCTTCAATTTTGCCCTTTGTCATCCTTATTGTTGGTCCTGAAACGCTAATCGAAAACTTTGCAGCTCTGGCACGGTTGAATATTGGAGAAGCTACACATGTCAAACCTTCAATGCTTTCTTCATTATCCATTGCATATCCATTCATTCTTATTGCATTCAATTCTTTCAGAAGTTCTGTTTTTTCAGTTATTGTAGTAGGTGTAAACCTTTCCAGCCTTTCCGGAAGCTGCTCAACAAGTACATCAGAATCTACATATGCCAGCATTGCTTTCCCTATTCCAGTGCAATATGCCGGTCTCCTTGCACCAATAGTCGTAAATATTCTCATAGATTGATTCGATTCCTGTTTATCAATATAAACTACATCCAAATTGTCCAGTGTCCCTAAATGCACTGTCTCCTCAATCTTTGAACATACATCCTTAATAATTGGCGAAGCAATTTCCCTGATATCCATGGAATTGGTAACAATATCTCCTAATTCTAATATATATAGCCCTAATCTATATTTTTGATTCTCTTCGTTTTGATCTATCAAACCATGATATTTAAGTGTGGTAATAATTCCATGCACAGTGCTCTTGTTAAGCCCCAATTCATCTGCAATATCAGACAATTTCAGCTCCCGCCTTTGCTCTGAAAAGCACTTCAATATCATAACAGCTCTATCTATAGCTTGAACTCTTTTCGTATTATCCACAACTATACCTCTCTCTTTTTTTAAATACTAACATGTTTTTTGGAAGAAGTAAATAGATTTACCAAAATTATTTTATAATGCTGAACTGCGTTCGTAAATATGATCAAAATAAAGACTCTCAAGATTCTTTTTTTATTTCATTAATGAAGATTTACTGTTCACTGCCTGTTTTATAAGCTCTGCTCAGATTAAACGACCTTATTTCTTCCTTCTCTTTTCGCCTGATACAGCTTCTTATCAGCAAGCTCAATAATACCGTCAATTGTCATACACTCCTTCTCATCACATATTGTATGAACGCCAAAGCTGCAGGTTAAATGAATCTGCTTATTTCCAAAAGTAAATACCTTTTCCGAAATAATCTTTCTTATTCTTTCTGCGATAGTTTTTGCTGCTTCATAATTTGTATCAGGGAGGCATATCAAAAATTCTTCACCGCCATATCTTGCAATCCAGTCTTTTTCACTACGGACTTGGTTTCTCAGTTCATTTGAAAACTCATGCAGCACATAATCTCCTGCCGAATGCCCGTATGTATCATTAACTGCCTTAAAGAAGTCCAGATCTGCAAATATTATTGACAGCGGTTCGTTTTTTACAGAGGAATTCAAAAGGTCAACAGGCAGCCTTTCATTGATATATCTCCTATTGTACAATCCCGTCAGCTCATCCTTCACTGCTGCCTGATTAACATGTTCAAATGTGGAAAGCACCTTTATTTCATCGCCAATTTTCCCGCTCGCCATATACATGCTGTTTGTTGCATTCTTTATCAATTCCACTATAAGCTTTTTTTCATGAATTTCCACAGGAACAGCTGTCACCATATATAACTCATTGTGTACAGGTTCAATTTTAAATATAACATCATCCTCATTGTAGGCTCTCATGGAAATGCAGTTTTCACAAAGCATCTGTCTTTGCCAAAACTCATAGCAGGCCAGATTGGTTTCCAGCAGTTCTTCTCCCTTTATTTCCAGTACTTTCTTGCCGACCGGATCTACAATTCTCATCCTCTCATACATTTTTTCAAATAGTTGAAGCTTATCAACTATTATATCAAATTCTTTCATAAGCCTTTCCCCCAATACTTCCCTCGCGAAGTTACTCTCTTTTACCGACTGTAAAATCAGCTTGTCCATATCCTGACTCATTTTTAACAGTTCCAAATCATCAATACCTTCTGAAACTATCATATAATTGAGAACGCCCCTTAAAAGCTCCATCCTTATTTTATCCACCGGCAGCCCCTCCCTCTATTATAATAAAACAAATCAAGCAAATACAACATCATTTATTTTTTAATATTTATTATTAATAATATCAATCAATTACAAAATTGTCCAGTTCCACCTTTTTTGATATATTTTATCATAATAAAAGCTTCTTTTCAAAATATTTATACCTCATTCCCCATGGTAAAAATTAAAACCCGGAACAGTGCTTTGAAGCATAAAGCCACAAACATTATTCCGGTTTTTTCAATATCATATTTTGCTATTCTATAAGTGTTAAAGGCACATAATATTTGGAATACCTTACGCCATGGCTGTCAAGCATATTGCCGTTATTATCACGAACCATTACCGTAGCTCTTTTATTAATATTATAGAGAATTCCGCTCAGTCTTTTTCCTTTGAAAGTAAATGAAACGTTATCCCCTATGTTTAGTCCAAGCTTCTGATTTGCTATTTGCCTGTAGGTCGGCAGTTTGTGGTAGCTTTCGGTGTGGCCGAACAAATTATTGACCAGCACCTTAAACCTTTCACCGCTGCAGTTGGACTTCTTATAATGTATAAATTCAATCACATGACAGAGCTCATGCTCAAAAACAAGCTGCAATGCATCTAGGCTATTCCTTGCTTTAATACCGCCAACACTCTTGCTTCCTTCAATGGAATCATAGTGTAAAAAGAAATCTACGCCAATCCTTATTTCTATTACAAGCTCCTCAGGTTTAATTTTGCTTATATTTTTGGGACATAAGGTTAATCCCGCACTCCTTCTCATTCTCTTTGAAAGTGAGAACTTCAGCCTTCCTTTGAAGTTTTCTTTAAACCAATTCTCTAAGAATATCTCGTCGTATAATTGAAACAGCAATTCAAGGTCGGAGGCAGAAATAGTGCTTATAGTTCTGCAGCTAATGTTGGCTGATTTCTGTATCAGGTGTTTCGAAACTTCTTCCCGTTTATTAGAAATAGCACCATTATTCAGTTTCGTATTAAATATGTCAATCATATATAAATCCTCATCCTTCTTTGTCTAGTGAACCGGCTCCTTTCATTATAACCATTTATATCATAATCTGTCTCTATGTCCTCATTACTTTTTTCTTTCCGCCCGGTATATTCCTAGCTTGCTCCATGACTCTTCCATTCCTCCTGAAATAGAAACAGACCGGAAAATATATTTTCCAGTCTATATACTCATCTCTTCAGCCCTTGCCACTACTGTCCGTATTGGCTTTTAATCAATGTTTTTATACCTCCATTTCGGAGAATATTCATAGCATAACTGGTCATGGGCTGAGCCATTAATGTGGCTCCGGTAGCTTCATTTACAACTTTTCCGCTTTCAATATCAACTGTCAGAATATCACCCTTTTTGACAACCGCAGCTATTCCAGGGCACACTATAAGCGGAATTCCAAGATTAATGGCATTCCGGTAAAAAATGCGTGCAAATGAGTCAGCTAAAACCGCACCAACTCCAACTGCCTTTAAAGTAACTGCAGCGTGCTCCCGACTCGAACCACAGCCAAAATTGGCCGCAGCTACTATTATATCACCAGGTTTCACCTCTTTACAGAAATCCGGGTCAGCTCCTTCCATGGCGTGCTTTCCTACATCTTCCGGGTCTGTAATATCTAAGAACCGTCCCGGGTAAATCTGGTCAGTGTCAATATTCTTTCCAAATACAAAAGCCCTTCCTTTTATAGTTTTCACTATACTTTTCCCTCCATTAATCCATATATTTAGAAGGATCCACAATCTTACCCTCCAAAGCCGCCGCTGCAACTGCAGCAGGTGAACCCAAATACAAACCGGCTTTGTTGCTGCCCATGCGACCTGGGAAATTGCGGTTGGTTGAAGTTATACAAGTTTCTCCGGGAGCCAGAAGCCCCTCATGAGTTCCCAGACAAGCGGCACAGCTAGGTGTCACAAAGGTTGCACCTGCTTCCAGCAGTGTCTGTATATATCCTTTATTCATGGCTTCCAGGAATACACTTTGAGATGCAGGTACGACGATTAACCGTGTCCGTGGATTTATTCTTTTCCCTTTTAGTATTTTTGCAGCTATTGCAAGGTCTTCAACACGACCGTTAGTGCAGCTTCCCAGGTAAGCCTGGTCGACAGGTGTCCCTATAAACTCGGCAACAGGGCTGACATTATCCACACTATGAGGAGCTGCTATCCGCGGTGTCAGATTGGATACGTCAAAGGTCAGCTCTTCCGCATATTTGTAACCCGGGTCGGTAGTGAATATTTCATAATCATACTTTACTCTTTCCTCAAGATATTTAAGAGTAATTTCATCTGGCTGTATATAGCTGGTTTTTGCCCCCATTTCGGTTGTCATGTTGCACATGGACATACGTTCGGAAATACTAAGCTGATTTAAAACAGGACCGGTGAATTCCACCGCTTTGTATACTGCATAGTCCGCTCCCAGCTTTCCTATTATATCAAGTATGATGTCTTTAGAATATACACCTTTGGGTAATTGACCTTCCAGGTTAATGCGTATTATTTCAGGAACCCGGAACCAAAGCTGGCCTGTCATCATTATAATTGCCAAATCTGTTGCTCCAACTCCTGTGCCAAATGCGCCAAAAGCACCGTGGGTTGTAGTATGGGAATCAGTAACTACTACAACCATTCCCGGATAAGCCAGACCTTTATCCGCAATTACTTGGTGGCAAACCCCCTGATTAGTATCCATCAAAAGGTCTATTCCCTGATCCCGGCAAAATTCACGGAATTGCTTCTGATTGTCCGCTTGTGCAATTGTGGAGGCCGGCGCATAATGATCCAAAAACACTATTAATTTGTCAGGATCGTGAACTTTTTTACCACCCATCTCGTAAAAGGAGCGGATGGTCTGTAGATATAGGTCATTGATACCTGCCAGGTCCACTTTACAATTGATAATCTCTCCGGTAGTTATATTGGTAACATCTGCAGCTTTAGCTAAAATTTTTTCGATTGCATGCACGCTTGATTTCTCCTCCCATGAAAATTG
>CAZUGK010000227.1:0-4957 GCA_964619815.1 uncultured Clostridiaceae bacterium
TCCGACTCTTCCGGGAAAGCTGTTCTGGACCAGCAGGCGGCGGATTTTAACTCTTCAGATAAATTTGTTGCATTAAGCTGTGTCTCGACTGGCGGCTTGATCCAAGCTGACTTAAAAATACCGGAAAGCTATTTTCAAAATAACGTGCAGAACCTTATCAATATCATTATCATTTATCTGGTAGTGGGCATCATTGTACTTTTGCTTTCCGTCATTTATATAACCTATGCGGAAGCGAAAAAAGCCCGACAGATGGTGGAATCCGCTTCCAGGTATTCCGGTTTAAGCTACAACGCTAAAAATGAATACGCATTTGTTTCACGGGCCATGGACACGCTGTATGCCACCAGCGAAAAACGGCTGGAGCAGATGAACCATCTGACGCTCTCCATGCGATGGGCGGCTCTTGAAAATATGCTACTGTTTGGCATTTTGTCCAATAAAATCTCGGCTGCGGATACGGCTTATTTTAACAATCTGTTCAGGCAGTTCTGCATTGTAAAAATCGATATCATCTCTTCCTGCAGTGAACAGGTTCTGCTGGAAGCAGATGCGGTTCTTTCCCGTTTTGAAAGTGAATCTGTCAGCAGAATCGTCGATGCAAGCCAGATCATCTGTGTTCTGCCTTTGAAGGGCGAGTATACCATGGACGAGCTTTCGGAGTGTATGCTGCATTTTGTTGAACGGATGAAGCTGGAGCATACATCGTATGTCAAGGTTGGAATCAGCAATGAGATGCGGGAAATGTCCAACGCCCACGAAGCATACCAGCAGGCCAGGGATGCCGTCAATATGAATGCCGGACAGGAGGAATACGGGATTTACCTTTACCGGGCTAGTGGCGAGGGAAAGGGCAAGCTCTTTACACCTACGGCGCAGATCCAACTTTATGATGCAATGATTGCGGGAGATGAAACGGTTATCAACCGGATTTTTGATGGCTTATCCTGCTGCGATGCCGGACGAAAGTCCGAGATGCTTTTTTGTTCTTTGCTTCTGACCGTTGATAATGCTGTTTGTGAGCTGCTGAGTCAGCAATTGCTGGTTGACAGCGAAGAGAGCTATGTACTTCCCCGGTTCAATGACAAAAAGCCGTGGGAGCTTATTGTGTCAGAATTGCAGGATTTCTGCATCCATGTTTGTGAATTACGGAATGACAAAAAAAGACATAAAAATTCAAAATACACTGACCGGGTTTTTGCCTATATTCATGCCAATTATCAAAATCCGGGGCTATCCTCCGATAATATGGCAAAGGACCTACAACTGTCGCCGGCCACCATTTTTTCCGTTGTGCGGGACGAAAGCGGCAAGTCTCTCAGCCGTTATATTGAGGATGTTCGGCTAAACAAAGCGGAGGAGTTGTTGTTAACCACCAATCTGCTGGTTGGACAGATTTGGGAGAGCTGCGGCTTTGGAAGTGAAAAAACCTTTTACCGCACGTTCTCCAAGAAGCATTCGGTTACTCCCACTGTATGGAAAGCAAACCCAAAATAAGTAAAGATAGGTATGCAATTAGAGGATTTGACAGTAAAAATCAAAAATGACAGTCTGTTTTATAGGATTTGACAGTAATGACTTAATACTGTCTCTTTTTTTTTATATGAGGCAATGCTATAAATGAAAGCAGCAAGCGGCGAGAAAAAATAAAATCGCCAAGCAATGCTAAAAATATTTTAATTTAAAAGGAGAGTCAAAATGAAAAACGGTATCATGAAGAAAATGATTCCTTCCCTGCTCAGCATTTCCATGTTGGTTTCCATGCTGGCAGGATGCGGCGGCGATAAGAAAGCTGCCGACAGTACTGCAGCTTCAACCACCGGCAGTACAACGGCATCTACATCCGCAGATCCCCTGGCCGAAAAGGTAAGCTTAAAGCTTGCAGTAACCAACAGCGATTTTGTTGAAGATTTTGAAACAAACTGGCTGACCGGTCAGATTGAGAAAGAATATAATGTAGACCTGTCATTTGAGTTATTTCCGAAAGACCTTACCGAAGCAGCGACTAAATTCTCCCTGATGGTGAGCTCCGGCTCCAAGCTTCCGGATGTTGTTGTAGATCTCCTACAAATAAACCTCGCAGCAGTTAACGATTATGGAAGCAAGGGCACCTTTATTGATTTGTCGTCTAATTTTAAAGATACTGAAAAGATGCCGAATTTTAACAGTGAGGTTGCTCAAGCGGACAGGGACTTTATAACTTCCTGTTTGTTATCACCCGAGGGCAAAATTTATTCCTTCCCTAAATATGTGCGTAATACATGGAATGAAGGCGCACACCGTGCGTGGGTTTTGCAGGATTGGTTGAAGGCAGTGGGCAAGGAAGTTCCTACAACCACAGATGAGCTCTATGATGTTTTAAAAGCCTTTGCCCAGAAGGATATCAATGGCAACGGTAAGAAGGATGAAATCGGTATAGTAGGAGGAACCGGTTGGGCACAGGATCCAATTGTGTATTTAATGAATTCCTTCCTGTACGCAAACAAGAATAATAATTATTTTGATGTAAAAGACGGAAAAATAATTGCATCTTTTGTACAGCCAGAGTGGAAGGCAGGGCTGGAGTATATAAACAAATTAGTCAGCGAGGGTTTGCTTTCTCCCCTTAGCTTCACACAGGATAATACCCAGTTGAAGTCATTGATCAATGTTGAAAAGGGCATGGCCGGAATTGTCACTGCCGGAAGCTACAGCGTTTTTGATGCTGCTCTGATGGGTCAAACCTTTGAAGGGACAGGATACAAGCTGATGGCACCGGTTAAGGGCCCGACCGGCAAGGTTTCGACTCCGCAAACACCTACTACTCCGTCTCCTTTCTGGCAAATCACAAAGGATTGTGCCAATGTTGACCGTGCTGTATTAATAGGAGACTCCTTCCTTGTTCAGGATAAGTACTATTCATTTTGGTATGGAGAACCCGGTGTTGATATGAGCATAGATCCTGCAGTGACCAAGGACTATGTTTTGAGTAAGCCCTTTATAGACGCAGGCTGGACGGTTAAGTGTGCAATTCTTAAGGATAACTGGCTGAAACCTCAAAATAAAACCTGGCAAGCCAGCCACCCGGGGTACCTGATCTATGGAAAAGGGACCGAGTCTAAAATTCATAAGGACTCCGAAGAGGCGAAAGCTGGAGGAAGCGCATATTCAGGAACCGTTGATTACTATAATATGTATGCGACGCACTTCCGCCCAACCAATGAGCTGATTGTAAGGTTTGGCTACACGGCGGAAGAATCAACAACTCTAGCCGACATTAAAACTAGTATCGATGAATATGTAAATGCACAAACCGTGGCTTTTGTAACGGGAAGCCGACCATTAAGCGATTGGGATAAATATCTCTCAGAGCTTGATAAGATGGGTCTTAAAAAGTACATAGATGCCAATCAGGCTGCATTCGACAGATTTGGAAAATAACGTGGCGTTATAAGCAATATCATGGGCAGGGGCCGGCGATAGCCAGGTTCCCTGTGCATGTAAAGGAGATTACAATGACAGAAAAACACTTTAAGCTATCTGATTACACTAAAAACTGGCAATTATATATTTTTCTTGTTCCTGCCATTATATATATCATATCGTTTGCGTATATCCCCATGGGCGGTATTGCGCTGGCCTTCAAAAAATATGATTATACTTTGGGAATATGGGGGAGTCCCTGGGTGGGGTTTGCAAATTTAGAACGGTTTTTTACCGCCCACAACTTTAAGGCAATTTTATGGAACACTGTCTCGCTTTCATTCTACGGTTTGATTGCCGGTTTTCCCTTGCCCGTTGCTTTAGCGTTAGTTCTAAATGCTTTTCCAGGCAGGAAATTCAAAAAGGTGGTGCAATCAGTCTCATATATGCCCTATTTTATTTCAACAGTTGTCATTGTGGGTATGCTGATGCAGTTGTTCAATCCCCGTACTGGCGCATTTGGTATAATATACCAACTATTTGGCGGCGGAAGTATGATGACTGACCTTTTCGCTAAGCCGGAAGCCTTTCAGCATCTGTATGTATGGTCGGGGATATGGCAGAATATTGGATGGAGCAGTATTATCTATATGGCTGCCCTTGCCGGAATTGATGAAAGCCTGCATGAGGCGGCGGAAATTGACGGAGCCTCGCGGTTGCAGCGTATTTGGTACATAGATCTGCCCGGTATCCTTCCAACTACAATTATCATGCTGATTCTTTCAGCAGGCGGAATTATGAATGTAGGTTTTGAGAAGACCTATTTAATGCAAAATGCCCTCAATATAGCCAGCAGCGAAGTCATTACGACTTATGTCTACAAGATTGGTATGGTAATCGGAACAGGCGACTACGCCTATTCTACAGCCATAGGGCTATTCAACTCGGTAGTAAACTTCATCATGCTTGTGGCGGTCAATACCTTTTCAAAAAAGGTAAGTGACTCCGGCTTGTGGTAAGGGGGGATTTTGCTATGAAAGTTAAAAATTATTCATCGGATAAGGTATTCTATACAATATCAGGAATTTTGCTGGGAATTTTATTAATTATGATGTTATATCCGCTTATTTATATCCTTTCGGCCTCTTTTTCTTCGGGAAGAGCTGTCTCCAACGGACGTGTTATTCTGTGGCCGGTTGAATTCAGTCTGGAAGGCTATAAGGCTGTTTTTCTAAACAGGGACATCTGGCGTTCATACGGCAATACCATTTTTTATTGTATTGCCGGAACCATAATCAATCTTATAATGGTCTTTACCTGTGCATATCCTCTTTCCCGACCAAAGTTAAAGGGCAGAAATTCCTTTATGATGCTTTTTACATTTACCATGTTTTTTAGCGGCGGTATGATACCGCTCTATTTACAGATGAAGAATCTGCATATGCTGGATACTCCCCTTGCGGTGATGATACCCGGTGCGTTATCGGTTTACAATATGATTATTGCCCGTACATTTATACAATCCACCATACCCGAGGAGCTGTTTGAGGCTGCC
>CAZUGK010000228.1:0-4936 GCA_964619815.1 uncultured Clostridiaceae bacterium
GCAAGCTCAAGAAGAAATTCGTCCTCTGTTCTTGGGAAAGGGGCAAAAGAAAGCTCTCCCGCAGCCTTTGTCATTACTGACGGGTAGTTTCCGAAATACCAGCTCTCCATAACTCCGCTGACGCCGAGTGCATGCATTATCTGAAACTTCTTGAAGATATTCCCCGGTACAGGTACAAAAGGAACAGTTGCTACCTCATGTGAACAACCTACCTGCAGTTTTGCAAACATTCTTCCACCATTTCGGTCAACCGCTTCGGCACAAGTCCTGTAGTTGTTGCTCGGACCTATATAGGAAAGCCAATAATCATCAGCTCTGCGCCACTTTCCAAGCTGTTCCTCTCCTCCGGCTGATTCAAAATTATGCATCAGCGCAACATTGGGAGGTATATAAGCGGCTGCGTCACATGTAAGCTCATCTCCCCAGCATATGTACTGTGAATACGGCCATGAAATGAGCTCGGCATCAGGAGCAACTGAATGCATTCCCCTTTCCATGGCAGACAGGGTTTCAGCCAAAACCTCCCTTGGAAGTTTTTTGCTACATAGGGGACAGTTATTCTCATGCCCATTTCCGGTCAAATAGGAGTAGCAGTTTGTAAGCCTCTCACCAACACTAATAACTATCAAACCACCCAGATTGGGTACCAATGAAAATAGATTGCTTGTAGCCTCTTCCAAATATGCCTTTCCTTTTTCTGTACTCGTGCAGAAGGCAACGCTGTCATGTACCCTATGTCCCCCAAGCTCGGGATGTGCAGCCAGTATCGGACTGTTGGCTGAAAACGCAAAGGGTTCAATGCAAAAGGCATAAACCTTTATGCCATAACGTGCACAGCGTTCAACGGTTAAACGCAGTTTTTCCAAACGTCTAGCCGATTTTATACCATATTCAGGGATTATCTCCGAGGGTACGGTATCGCGGAAGGTTAACGTAATCCATAAACCGTTGATGCCATGATGAGCCATCCTGTTCAGATATTCATCGGGATAATAGTTTATGTTATCCTCCAACTCGTCTCTATTTTTTGGGGGTCTGTTTATGGGCCCAAAGAAACATCGGGATATTCTGGTCTTTATGACCGGCCTTTTTTGAATTTCACCCAGAGGAAGGAACGGACCGCCCGACCTGAGGATTTCATCTTCAAGGTATACCAATGCTCTGCGTATCCCTTCGGTATCTGCCGAACGGATAACGCACCTCTCTTCTTGTACTGTAATATGGTAAGACTCCGGCACGGATGTTTCCATATAAGTAGTTACAATTGCATACGAATCTCCTTTTATTCCGGCTATATCAAGAAAACGGTTGAAATCATCATAAGCAGTATTCAGTCTTCCCATCGGGTCTGTGAACTCAGGCTCAAGTCGGACTCCAATTTCAAGGCAGGCTTCATTTTGTTTGGCCTCCTGTCTTACCCAGTTTACAGGCATTTTTTGGTGTAGAGGCAGGCTTAATTCTTCCACAAATTTCTCAAAGACATTCAAATCATCCAATTTATTTATTCTAACTCCCTTCAGACTTTGGGTATACAATTCCGGCTGAGAAATTAAATCCCCAGCCGGATATGCAATTTATTTTTGAATTATTTGTCCGGTAAGTTTACTTACCGTATACGGCATCATATGCATTTTGATTCAGTTCAATATATTTGCTCAACCCCATGTCGTCCAGTGTTTTTACATATGCATCCCACTCTTTGTCTATATCCACGTCAGCTGTGATAAATTTGGCAATTGATTGTTCAATATAGTCATAGACATCCTTTTTCAACTGTGCAGCTTCAGCAGCTTTATCCAATGCTATATAAATATTCGAAGGAAAAACCTTTTCTGTCTGGAAACCGTCGTATAGCTTTGACGCTTGATAAAGTCTTTTTTCAAACCCTGCTTTTGTATAAATATCTTCCGGAGCAACTTCTGACAAACGCCACTCAGCGGTTCTTAAATTCGGTGCATTTTGAGCCCAGTTCGAGTTTTGTATATCATTAATAGAAGCAATTTTTGCATATTTGGCAGGCTTTCCATTAATCCCAACCTCATTTGCTTCGGCTTTTCTCCAATCCTTTCCTTCTACACCGAGAATACTCCTGTATGTCGCTTCTTCTGAAAAGAGCCAATCTCCCCACCGGAATGCAACTTCGGGATATTTGCATTTATCTGTAATTACGAAAAATCCCTGAAAAACTCTATCCGGCACGAAAGCTGTTGTCTGGACTCCTGCCGGTCCTTTTACAGGCGGTACGGCATCATATTGCTTGAAGGCTTCACCATCCATATTGGTAAAAGCATGCGGTGCATTACTTGCCACTGCTCCCAGTAACGGAGCCCCCGGATTTTCGCCCTTCTGCTTCAGAACTTCCCCGGTCTGGGTAAATACTTCGGTATCCAGCAGACCTTCTTTGAACAATTTCTGTATAAACTTCAAACCTTCTTTAAATTCCGGTTTGTTCACAATAGTATCCAACTTGCCATCAAAGGGCTGAGCCCATCTTTTATCACCATCGTCAGTAATAAATGCACTCATTAGAAATGGAACCGGGCTCTGGTAGGGTGCGCCATTAGTTCTGCTAATGATTCCGCTTAAAGGAATTTCATCCTTCTTACCATTGCCATTGGGATCCTGCTCTTTAAAAGCCTTCATTACATTATAAAATTCCTCAGTTGTTTTTGGCATTTCCAAATTCAATTTTTTAAGCCATGCAGAGTTAATCCAAAGCTTGTTTCGGAACATCATATGATATGTTTCACTGACGCTGGGCATAGCATATATATTTCCGTCCGGAGTGGTAATTTCACCTTGTACATAGTTTAGTGCAGAAAACATTTTTTTCATCTCCACACCGTATTTATCAATCATATCATTTAAGGGTAAAAAAGAACCTTTAGAACCATAAATCATCTGTTCTTCCTGTGTGATACCCCCTCCCAGAATGGCATCCGGATAATCGCCACTGGCAAGTACAACACTTTTTACTTCACTAAAATTTGCGGACACATCCCAGTCAATATGGACATTGGTCTTTTCTTCCATGTACTTGGTCATCTCATTGGTTGCCATATCAGAAATATATCCAGCTTGTGGTACAAGAAACTTTAAAGTTATTTTTTCCTTAACAATAGGGAATTCACCCGGCGGATTCATATTTGAAACCTCACTCTGGCTGGCCGCACTTTGTGTTGCCGTACTCTGAGCAGTTTCCCCCTTGTCTTTATTACCGCACCCTGTTAAAACTACAGATATACATAGAGCAAAAACTAAAAAGCTTGACAAAAACTTTTTCACAAATAACTCCTCCTCGAAAATAGTCTCAATTTCATTGAGCCTTTAGAATTAGGTTTTGTAAAACATACATCAAGTCTATATGTAGGATATATCCCCAGGAGATTGCTCTCCTTCGTTCATACTAGTATATTGAAATTATAATCGTGTGAAAAAGTTATGTATAGTTGAAGAATTTTAGAAAGCAGGATTATCTTGCTAATGACAAGAAAATCCCGGTAGAATAAGTATTTATCATTCCTTTAAAGGAGTATTATAACGACTAGATTCAAAATGTTAATGCGGAGTGCAAAAAAGAAGGAGAATCACAAGATCTTTTATAGTATCTTGTGATTCTCCTGATGCTTAATTCTTTACATTTCTATTTCCTCTTCTAATATTTACAGTCGTCTGATACTGATAGCAAGTAAACCAAGGATAACCTCATTCGCAATGGCCTCCAAACATATTGCCGCAGGTTTTTTTCCGGCTTCCACACTAAGTAATTGTACTATTCCATGATTGTAGTCACTGAAATAGACCGTCTCGTTCTGCGTCTGCAGTGCAGGAACCAACCAGTCATCAAAATTGAGAGGATGGACGAGACTGGACAAAACCTTTCCGCCGTCCTGGTAAATAATACTTATTCGTGCATTTTCAACATGACTTTGCATAGGGTTGGTAACACCGATGTAGAAAAGTGCTATTTCACAGGTATCATCCGGTACAGGTATCTCCATTTTCATCGGGAAGTTGTCCCAGATGGAAACCGCAGCAAGATTCAGTCCTTCCCGCGGTGTGGTAAAGCTGATCCCTGACGGCGTCTTAAATATGCCGCCAGACTGTCTCAAGCGTGAGTCATCTACTTCCACCGCGTTGTGTCCGCAATGATTCCATTCCCACGCATAACGCCCATTGAGCCGCATTCCGATGGAATAACCCTCCGGACGTGGACTGCGGTACTCCTGCTTATGCAAGGAAGTCAGAGATGTGTTGAAATATGTTGTAATGTCAATCGGCTGGAATTCGTTCTCCGACGTTTGAACGGGCGGCGTGCGTATTATGTTTTTCTGTTGGATCATCAAATCAGCAGGCAGCCACGCTTCATATTGGCCGGCTTTGACTAAAATGAACAAGGTGTGGCTGCCGGAGCGTTTTGCCCGGGCATAAATCCTGTTACCATCAACAGCAATATCGCAGAAAGCACCGGCATCATCTCGGCAGTTCAGGATTTCCCCACCTGTAACTTCCAACAATAACTGGCTGCCCTCTAGCAGCTTGATCGGACTGATGTCAAGACACGGTAATGGAGCTGTATCGTGGATCACCTGTAAATGGAGCAAACCGCGCAGCTTGGTTTTTACTACTAGAAAACAGTTGCATACTGCAGCTTCAAGCGTGTATTCAACAGCTTCGCCGTTTAGGAAAACTGCTTCCACCCGAGTAGAACGCAGTGGAATCCTGAAGGTCTTACCGGCTTGAGCTTCACTGTAGAACTGGAAGTTTTCCTGATTACCGGTGCGGTAATAGTTCAGAGAAGCTCCCGGTAATTTCAAATTGGCATGAGTCCACATTTTCGGGAACCCTGGCGAAATCTCAATATTGTCCTCCATCAAATGGAACCTTATTCCGTAAACTCCTTCAACCACCAATCGAAGATACATGCTTGATACAT
>CAZUGK010000229.1:0-4903 GCA_964619815.1 uncultured Clostridiaceae bacterium
GAGGGACATCAAGAGCGTCAAATTCTTCTTTGCTGAAAATGAATTTTACACCCACTATGCCCCTGTTTAACCCTAAAATGCAAGTTAAATCTTCTACCATTGCTTTTGTGTTCATATACACTCCTCCCTCTAGATTAATCATAATATAGAACCGTCAATTTAAAGTCAAATATTCTGAAAAATCTATTTTAGATGCTCACTGCTTGCTAAATATGATTTATGACTATCTCAAATCAAACATACAGCATGCAACAGCCTCAACCTGCCTGAAGCCCTCCTGGATATACAGAGATTTTGCTCTCTCATTCTCCGCATTTACACAAAGTATCGTCCTTTTGTAGGAATTTTCCTTGGCAAACTTCAGTGAAGCTCTAAGCAAGCTTCTTCCAAGGCCTTTTCCCTGGTACTCGGGTATTATGGCAAGAGGCCCGATATTCATTATCGGTGCGTCTTCATACTCGTCCTTGGCTCCTCTGACCACTCCCACAGGCCTTTCCTCATGGTACAATATCATTGAACCTCCTTCAAGATGGTCATCAGCCGTAATCATCTTTGCAACCATTTCCGGTGTGATTGGCGTTTCGCTGCCCTTAAGCTTTGCAAAGCTTGCATTTCTTACCTCACACCAAAGCTCTTCATCAATGCCTGCCCTAAGGGGCCTTATTTCATAGCCCTCCGGCAATCTGGGCTCAGGCACCTCCAAGTCCTCTCTTACCAGCAGGAACGAATATCTGTCCACATGAAACTTCAGGCCTTCAATGAATTCCAGCATTTGTTTATTTGCAACCTGCACATAAACAAAAATCTTATCCAATCCGCCCGTATGCTTTATAATTTCCTGCATCAGCATTTTATAGCACTCAGAATCCTCAATTTCTGAATGAAATATTCTGAAGCGTGCCTTTTTCCCTCTTCTATGATACTCGTCAATTATCAGTGAAGCTGCTGCTATTATTTCCCCCTGCCGGCCGGTAACAATATAAGTAGGGTTTTCATCATCAGGCTTAAAGTCTCTTAAATCTTCCTCGTAGAGGAATGAATCATCGACATCCGGCCTATGCTTTCTGCAGTACTCCAAAAAGTCCCCAATTCTCTCATTTTTCAATGCTTCAATTTTCATTTTTATCCCCACCCTTTCTGAGTTTATGTTTTTGTTACTCAGCCTGATTAAGAAGCCGTTAATAAACAAAAGCTGCAGGAAGAAATATCTCCCTACAGCCCAAAACTGCTATTCACCATAGACAATAACTATAAATCACCGCTGTTATCCAAACAGCAGCAACCTATAATGCATCAGCTATAATCAGTCAGCTCCGGTCCAATAAAATGATATCTTCTACTTGCCAAATAGAAAGCAGCATACCAAAAAAGCCTAATAATCAGGCGCTTTGCGACTTTCTTCAGATTGATTTTAAAAAATCAACTAGCAAGCCGTAGTAATCATTTAATGAACCCCCTTATCAAAAATATGGGAAAAGTATACTTAAATATGGTAAGCTCCTCCATGTGATAAACTTATCACAGTGCTGCCTTGTAAATTGTCGGGCTTATGATAGAATGATTATGTGATATTTATAATTTGCGTATGGAAAAATACATAAAGGTCATTACTAATTATATAAGGAGAGATATTATGAATTCTTTTTTGAAAAAACTGGTTGATCAGAAGTTCATGACCGAGGGTCAGGCAAATTATATTGAAGAAGCTATTGTGAGAAAAGATTGCTTAATAATTTCCGGGCATAAAGGCTGGGGGATCCTCCCCCTTATGGCTACAGCAAGCGCAGTAGCAAAGAGCAATTTTAAAATCAAGCAGGTTAAAGGCTTTGAAGACCTGAAGGAGGCCGCAGACTATTATTTAATTGCAGATCTGAGCAATATTGACTACGCAAAGCTCATCACCGATGCAGTCCTTATGCCTGAAGGTTCCTTTATCAGCCTTAAGGATCCTGACCATCCATATTCAATTCTTAAGATATTAGGTGACGCATTTAAGATTAACGGAAATACGTCCAAGGTTTATCAAGTGCTGGAATGCGCAAAGGTTAATGATGAAAAACTGCTTTCCAAAATCACTAAAATTACTTTGAATGAAAGCGGCAAACTGGTGAAAGAAGATTTTAAAGAGTAACTGAAATCATAATGCCGGGAACTAAGCGCAATCGACTTAATTCCCGGCATTTTATTTTATACTGTTTCTCTCCAAAGAGGCAGTGCTATTTTTACCTTAAACAAGTCCCCGTCAATTTCAATCTTGAAGCTTCCCCCCTGAAGTTCAGTCAGGCTCTGTGCAATTGAAAGCCCCAAGCCCGACCCTTCAGTGGTTCTCGATGCATCGCCCCGGACAAAACGTTCAGTCAATTGTTCCGGTGGAATGTTCAAAGGAAAAGCAGATATGTTTTTAATTGTTAATAAACCATATTCATCACTTTCTGCTAAATTAATATATACTCTTGAATTAGGCATTGAGTACTTTACAGCGTTTGATAGAAGATTCTCAATAATGCGCCCCATTTGCTTCCCATCAGCATATATAAAAATGTTTCTTACCTCGGCACTGATCCGGATATCCAACCCGGCCTTATCAATTTTCTCCTCATATTCCCCGCAGGCCTGCATGACAAGCTCATGCAAATCGACTTTCTCCGCATTAACCGGCAAGTTCCCGCTGGAAGCCTTGCTTGCCTCGACCAGGTCCTCAATAAGGTGCTTTAATCTTTCAGACTTTTCTTCCAGAATGCTTACATACTCATCTGCCTTTTGATTGTTCAACTCCTCATTTTTTAGAAGGTCTACATAGTTTACTATGGAGGTCAGCGGTGTTTTCAAGTCATGGGATACATTTGTTATGAGCTCTGTTTTCATGCGTTCCCCTTTTACCGCTTCATCAACCGCTTTTTTCATTCCTCCCTGCAGGTTCTTTATATCCTCAGCAAAGCTTGAAAAAGCGACTGATATTTCAGAGCTGTTCAAGGCATAATCCAAATCGCCGGTCGAGATTTCCTTTACGGCTGTCATTATCTGCGACAGAGACAACAGCGACTTTCCTGCAAAATAAACTGCAACGGCATTAAAAAGCAGAAGCAAGACAGTAAATATCGGTTCTTGTGCGCCTTGATTTATATCTACACCCACATCAAATAAAATCCCGTTTATAAGTGCATACCCCAAAAGCAAGAGCAGTATTGACGGTCTGAAGAGTTTTCCGTCAAAGCACGCCTTGGCTAATATTCCGGTATTTTTGATCAAAACCACAAGCAGCGTATTTTCAATAAACCTCCCGCCTTTTATCTGCCTTATCATGGATAGCACATAGGATATGCCGATAAAGGCATCCGCACTCAATACAATGAAAAAGAATATCCAGAATGCATTATCCCTGGGATAAAAGCTGTTCCCTACTATTAATATTGAAAAAAAAGCCGCCGCCATGACCAATAGAGTGTGTACATCTGTATAAATCCTGTCCACATACAAAAAAACTATTTCTCCGCCTTTTTCCTTGCGCCCGGCAACACAGGCAAGATAAATGGCAGCAATGACAAGCAGGATAAGAGATACAGCCATCAGCGGATAAGCATAGCCAATCACATCTTCCCCATAGTATAATAGAAAAGCACCACTTCCCACGGCGCTTAAAAAGCAGAGCCATATAAGAATAACTGCTGCAATCTTTGTACTCGTAGCATATCTAATATCTTTCAATTTTATATCCAATACCCCACACCACCTTCAAATATTTAGGCTCCTTCGGATTGATTTCAATTTTTTCTCTTATGCGTCTTATATGTACCGCAACTGTGTTTTCTGCCGAATATGACGGCTCATTCCATACATTTTCATATATCTGGTCAATTGAGAACACATGACCTATGTTTTTCATAAGAAACAGCAAAATCCCGTATTCCGTAGCGGTAAGCCTTATAACTTCACCATCCACACGCAGCTCCTTAGCTTCCTCATCAAGCTCCAGGCTGCCTGTTCTTAGAACATTGCTTCTGGGAATCATACTGCCGAGCGCAGTATACCTCCGCATCTGTGATTTCACTCTTGCCATAAGCTCCAATGGGTTGAAAGGCTTCGTCACGTAGTCGTCCGCACCGAAGTTCAAGCCGGTAATCTTATCGGTATCCTCAGATTTTGCCGATAGAATAATAATAGGGATATTTTGTTCCTCACGTATCTTTATTGTTGCTGACAACCCGTCCATTTCAGGCATCATTACATCCAGCAGGATAAGATGTATCTTATGCTCAGACAGGGCCTTGAGTGCCTGAACTCCGTTGTATGCCTTCACTACACCGTAGTTCTCCTGCTTCAGATATATCTCCAGTGCATCAACTATAGCCTTATCATCGTCACATACCAATACATTCAGCTTATCCATAAGGTCTGCCCTCCAATACTTTTTTGCTATCCTTCACACAAATCACCTGCCTTTATGGAAATAATAGCAGGCAATTTTAACAAATCACTTTATAAAAATCTTACAACTTTCTTAAGATTAAACATAGAGTTGTGCAACCTCTTAATATAATGTGATTCTAGCATATGCTAAACCAAATTCAAATTTTAACTTAAAAATAAAATGCGTTAGTGAGATATTTAATCTTCTCAACCAACGCATTAGCTGCTTAAAACAGTTTTTTACATCTATTGACTTCCGACGCTTTTTCCCTCAGTTCATTTAATTGTGGAATTATCCTTTTAAAATGCTCTGAAGCCGAATGCTTGTTCAATGCTTCTTCATTTTCCCATTCTTCTATTATTACCATTACTTTTGGGTCCTGCATATCCTGGAAAAGTTCATATCTTATGCAGCCCTCCTCCTTTACGGTCTTTTCCACCAATTCCTGTGCGAGCTCCAGATACTTATCAAGCTTGTCTGCTTTTGCGGAGCTTT
>CAZUGK010000230.1:0-4887 GCA_964619815.1 uncultured Clostridiaceae bacterium
CCCTCGATGTATTCCATCACAAAATAAGCGGTGTTGTTTTCGTAGAAGAACTCCTGCACGTTTATGATATTAGGGTGCCCGTTAAACCTTGAAACGGTCTTGGCATCTTCATAAAATTTCTCGGCACCCAGACGGAAGCTTTCCTCCTTGTCTCCCTCATAGGTGGAAACAATGGTATTCCCGGGTGTTCTGTAAGCCAGCGTATCAGGCATGTATTCCTTGATTGCCACCCTGGATTCTCTTTTCAGGTCATAGGCCAGGTAGGTGACACCAAAACCGCCCTTTCCCAGAACTTTCCCCACTGTGTACCGTCCCATCAGTATGGTTCCGGGGGCCAGTACTGCGTCCTGGGGCTTCCGCCCTTCCGCATAACCACAGGAACTGCATGGTCCCTGGCTGTCGGGTATTTCTTCAAAACAATAGGTACATAGGTTTTTATTGTTGATGTTCATCCCGTTCTCCATCTCCTCTGCCACAATTTCATTCCTGGTTAATTGGAAAATTCATAACCATCACCATTCCACTGTATCGATCCGATCAATTTGTCGTTCTCGTCATAAAATGTTCCTTTTCCGGTAGGAGCGCCATCCTTCCATTCTCCTTCATAGCGTCCCTCCCAAAACGTAAGTGTTCCCTTTCCGTTTCGCAGTCCGTTTCTCCAGCCGCCTTGATAGTTATAGTTGCTGTCGTTTTTTATCATCGGAAAGGAATTATCTCCTGATGCAAAACATAATTTTATTTTTTGTATGATTTCATCTTCCGGATAATCTCCTGTTGTATTTACATTTCCGTCGGCATTTCCGTTGTTAAATATTCCGAGCAGGAAATCATCTTTTTTCCAGTAAGGCAGACGGTTCACATCTTCGGACAGGTTCATGAAACCTTTACCATTTGGTTTTCCATTCTTCCACTCACCATAATATTTAACTTTTACTGAATATTGCGGTGTGACATAGGTATAATCCTGTTGAGCAACAGAGACTAGCTTCCCTGAGTTCAAATCCGATTGATTTAGTGCATCCGGTGCCATTAGACTCTTCCCCATCATTTTTATACCATAATAATATATCCCCGATTCACTCCAACTGCCGCTTGCTCCGCTCCAAGTCCCCTGGTTATGGGGATAACCGTCCTTCCATTCTCCGGTATACTTTTTTCCGGTTTCCCATATTCCGGTACCATTGCCGTTAGGCTTTCCGTCTTTCCAATCTCCAGAATAGGTAATATATTTGGAATACCCCCAAATGGATACGTATTCGAAGCTCTCGTCTTTGACTTTTTCTGTCCCGTTCACAGCTGATTCGATTGAAGACTCCAACGATGCCGCTACAGATGCAGAGGCTTCAGCTGTGCTTTGAGCTGCAGTACTTGAAGCTGCAGTACTTTGTCCCGCTGCAGACTGTATATCCGAAGTTACCGTTGCTTCTGTTGTTGATATTGTTGCTCCAGCATCAGTACTAAGTGCACTCTGTTGCGCATCGATGAAAGTATTACCGGTTGCACTCACAGTAGCTGCTGCAACGGTTCTGCTCTGATCCTCCGGTTCTTGTGCCGGGCTTCCCAGACGGGTCAGGGCAAATATGCTGCCGGATATCAAGAGTAAAAGTAATACTGCAGCAATTGCCACAATATGCTTTTTTCTTCCGGATACCGGACGGGAAGGCACGACTTGCGGAGTTACACTGTCCTTTAGCTCCGTTGACGGCTTTTGTTCTCCCTGCACAGAGGTTTCCTGCTGCTCCTCCATGTTGACTATTGATCGCTTGAATTCATACACTGTTTTATATCTGTTCTCAGCCCGGACTTCCAATGCTTTGGTCAGAGCCTCTGTCACTTGCTGTGATACACCATCCTTCAACTCGGCAGCCTTCTTGTTTGTATCCTCATAAACCCGATCCATGGCTGCCTCAGGTACCTGCCCGGTAAGACAATAGTACATGGTGGCAGCCAGCGCATACACATCGGTCCATTGCCCCTGTTTACCCCGGGTCTGGTACTGCTCAATGGGTGCAAAGCCCGGCTTGAGTACTACTGAAAGGCTTTTGGATTTCTCACCAAGAACCTGTCTGGCTGCTCCAAAGTCCAGCAGCTTCACCCCACCATCCTTTGTCACGTAGATATTGTCCGGAGAGATATCCCGGTGCAGTACCCCTACGCTGTGTACCACAATCAGCGCATCCATGACTGGTGTCAGCAAGCGGATACATTCTTCCTCCGAAAGTGTTCCTCCCTTTTGCACTGCATAAGTTTTTAAGTCAACACCTTCAATGTATTCCATTACAAAATACGCAGTATTGTTTTCATAGAAAAACTCTTGTACATTTATAATATTGGGATGCCCATTAAACCTCGATACAGTCTTTGCTTCCTCATAGAACTTCTCTGCGCCTAGTCGGAAGTTTTCAGCTTTGTCACCCTCATAGGTGGAGATAATGGTATTCCCCGGTATTCTGTATGCCAGCGCATCCGGCATATATTCTTTTATGGCTGCTTTGCATTCTCTTTTCAGGTCATAAGCCAGATAAGTAACTCCAAAGCCACCCTTGCCCAGTACTTTTCCCACAACATATTTGCCCATGAGCACTGTTCCGGGAGCCAGTACCGCCTCCTGAAGTCTGCGTTCTTCTTCATGTCCGCCGTAGCTACATGTTTCCTGTCCTTGCTTTATTTCTTCAAAGCAGTATGTACATAATTTTTTACCATTGAGCTCCATAAATATGTCCTCTCTTTCTTCAAGCTTCTCCGTCAGGAGAACAATTTGATCAGTTCATTGGTATTTTTTAACCCCAGCTTTTTCAGTATGCTGGTTTTCTGGTTTGAAATGGTTTTACTCGCTGATTTTATTTCAATGTTTTTTCCCACAATAAGGTCTAGCACACTTCTTTCAGCCACCGAAAGGTCTTCCAGGATAATCTTTCTGATTAGCATTTGATGGGGTGTATTCCCTCTGGTAGCATAACGTATGGTATCACACAATAGAGAAAACTGACTTTTATACAGATAGTCAGACGCAAAGGATTTTTTGACAGCATACTCCACAGCCTGCTCTGATTCCAAAGAGGTCAGAATAATCACCTTTGCACCAGTTTGTATACGGATATCCTTAGCCACCTCTACTCCGTCAAAATCGGATACCGATAGGTTCAAATCCATGATGACAATATTCGGGCTCAGACTATAGGCCATTTCCAGAGCTTCCTTGGCATTGGTCGCCAGCCCGATACATTCAAAGTCAGCTTCTTTTATCAACTGTTGTCGTATCAGGTATGCAAAATCTTCATCATCTTCAACAATAAGCACCTTTATCCTATTACTCATTGATCACATTCTCCTTTATTCTTATGCGGCTGGCCGGAAAACGCAGTGTAAATTTGGTAAGGCCATCTCCAGTCTTCTCCAATTCAATCTTTCCTCCGTGTGCCTGTATAACATTTTTACAGTATGGTAAACCTACCCCGAAATTTACATTGTTTTTTTTGGTAGTATAAAACGGCTGAAACAGCTGGGACATCTGTTCATCGCTGATTCCAACACCATTATCGGTTACTTCAATGCTATATCCATCCTTTTTATAAAACGCCATAACACCAATGTTTCCCTTTTGATGAATGGCTTCAGTTGCGTTTTTAACCAGATTATAAATAACTTCAACAATACTCTGGGGATCACATTTAATCAGCACATCCTGGGTACAATCGACGTCAATGTTTATATCCTTTTGACGAACCAAGCGGAATTCCTCCAATGCTTCGAAAATAAGGTTGGAAGCACAGCACCAGTCCTCGCCGGCAAGCTTTGGCGACAGACATCTGTTGGTTTTTTCAGTAAACCCCATCAACTGCCGGGTGGATCTCTCGATAATATCCACCTCCTCCAGTTTTTCATCACCCAGTTTTCTCCGTATATTGTCCACAGACCAATTTATTTTTGTGATATGATTTTTTAACATATGGTTGATATACTGCGTGCTGGAATTAATAGACTGAATCTGGGAATCCCAATCGTATTTTACAAAGGATATTCTCAATCCCATGAAGCCCACTCTGTACGCAAGAAAAGTATAATAAGCCAAAACCGCAATCATGATGTATGCATTGCCCTTCCAGGCTTTTTTTAATAGTTCGATATCAATGGTATGTACAAGAAATATGGTGATTAACCAATAAAAATAAGGTGGCAAAAATACTTTTAATATGGTGCGCTTTCTCTTTTTTATCTGTTCGTCTGCCTCCCGGTAAATAGAACGAAACATAATGAAGCAGGCTGCCAGAGCATGTCCAAAATTGAATACAGTTACCACGACCCAGAAGTCCTTCCGGTTCTGCTGATAGTATTTAAATAGTGTAGGATGATAAAAAAGGATAATTGTAATGATCAGAATTGCGGTAATCCCCTGAATTACCGCAATTTTTTTAGCATTATTCATGTCCCAGTCAGAAAAGTACATGGACATGGTAATCAGGCAAAATGGGAAAAACAGATAAAGTACTGCAATCAAGCAACTGTCGATAGTGAGATAGATTCCAGAATTTATTTGAGGATACGCCGTCTTGAGATAAGGCACCAATGCCTCTATTAGAAATTCTTTAAATGTTCCTATTGAAGCAGTTAAGAAACAAAACGCCGACCACCTGTTTGTTTTATTCTTGTGGTTGGAACATAAGAGAAAAACAGCCACAATCCATAATGCTACTGTAAATATCATAGTGTTACCTGTAAAATGTCATAGATTTTATGCAGACATTTTATCATATGCACTACTGGTATACAATGGATTTCTAGCTTTTATATAGGAAATTATTCCTATATTTTATAGGAATGGAGCTTTAACACTTTTATGTCAAAAAGTCTTTCAAAGCCTTGATGTAGGCTTATTTTGTAACATTT
>CAZUGK010000231.1:0-4857 GCA_964619815.1 uncultured Clostridiaceae bacterium
CTCATAACATGCACCCCCTTACTGAAGGCTTGTACAAGTGCTTTTCAATGCAACATGCCTTTGCTATTTGAGCATTGAAAAACACTACATTGATGTTGTGCCTCTTCAAGTTAAGAATTCTGTCTGTAAAGAGGCACATATTTATACAACATTATAGCACAAATGTAAATACTAATGTAGAATTATTCTTGACGTCTGTCCTTCATATCCTCCGCTATTTGATCCAGCTTTCTGAGTCTATGGTTGACCCCCGACTTTCCTATCGGGGGACTCATCATTTCACCCAGCTCCTTTAGGCTTGCTTCTTTATACTCCAGCCTCAGCTCAGCGATTTCTGCAAGTCCCGCAGGAAGCTTATCCAAGCCTACAGTATCCTTGATGTATTTTATGTTTTCAATTTGCCTCATGGCTGCATTCAGCGTTTTATCCAGGTTGGCAGTCTCGCAGTTCACTATTCTGTTTACGTTATTGCGCATTTCTTTGTATATTCTTACATTCTCCAGGTTAAGCAGCGCACTGTGAGCTCCTATTATATTGAGGAAATTCACAATGTGCTCTCCTTCCTTTATATAAACAACATAGTTTCCCTTTCTCACCACAACCTTTGCTCCAAGCTCATAGTGATTAAGGAGATCTTTAATATCTTCGGCATAATCCTCGTTATTTGTTACAAGTTCAAGATGATATGTCTTTTCAGGATCGCTAATGGAGCCGCCGCCCAGGAATACCCCCCTGAGATAGGCCTTTCTGCAGCATTCCTTCTTTATCAGGTGGTGGGGCAGCTTATGGTTCAGCTTTAGAACTTTATCCCCATACTGCAATATTCCTGTGACTTTGAGTATATCCTGAGATCCCATTTCAGAATCAATATACAGGGTATAATTGTTGTTTTTCTTAAGATGCTTGTTTTTTCTCACAACTACTCTTGTATTGATTTCAAAGCAGCTCTTCAGCAGTGAAAAAAGCATTCGTGCTATTGATGCATTCTCTGTGGAGAGCCTGAGGCCTATCCTGTTGATTCCGTGTATCTGGATTGTTCCCGTCATTTTAATAAGTGCCGACAGCAGAGCAAGCTGACAGCACTTGTTTGTGATTGCAATCTTTGATATTTCATTTTTCGTTATCGAAGAAAAGGTCATAAGACCACCTCATTATTTTACAATTCCAATCCTGTTTAAAGGCCATATTCTAAATACTGCCTTGCCCACAATGTTGCCACGGTTGACAAAGCCCACCGTGTCTGATCTGCTGTCCCTGCTGTGGGGCCTGTTGTCTCCCATTACAAAATACTTACCCTCCGGCACCTTGGATTTAGTGAAGCCGTTATCCTGGGTCGGAGCCGCAGTATAATCAGGGTCCAGCTCTTTTTCATTTATGTATACCTTGTTGTTTCTTATATCAATGACTTCACCCGGAAGCCCTATAGCCCTCTTTATCAGGTACTTGTTCTCCAGTTCGTCCTTCAATACTACAATGTCCCCTCTGGCTGGGTCGCTAAAAAGATAATTTACCTTTGCTATAACAAGAATCTCTCCCTCATGCAGCGTAGGTTCCATTGATATCTGGTTTACCAGTGCAATCTGGAATACATAGGTCTTTAGTATAAAAGCGATGATAAATGCTGCCAATATCAGCTTTATCCACGATATTACCTCTTTTTTTATATTTTCATCCAAGCTAATCTCCCCTTCGCTAATTTCTTTTGCTCTTCTTTAAAATACCGTTTATAAAATAATTATCCAGAAGTCTTTTTTTATCCTTTTGGAGCTTTTCTTCATTTGCCAGCTTAAATATCTGCTTCGCCAGCTCGTTGAAATCATGCCTCAGATATCCGTTCTCGATATTCACAAAATCTCCCCCAAGGACTTTAATCCCCATATCTGCTATTATATCATAGTCTATAAGGACTGGAGAAGCATCTTCAGTCTTGTATTTTTCCAGCAGTGACTGGGAAATTTTCCCTGTGTTGGCGATTGCATAATCTATCATAAGCTTGTTCCCGTGCTCGTTTATTGCCCTTATATGTTCCGAAAGGCTGTATCCGACTGTTTCTCCCTGCTGCGTCATTATATTGCTTACATATATTTTTAAAGCATTGGAGCTATTAATGGCTTTAGCCATGTTCCTTACAAGCAAATTCGGTATGATGCTGGTATAAAGGCTCCCCGGGCCAAGTATAATTATATCCGCATCCTGTATTTCCTTCAAGGCTACCGGTAAAGGCTTGCAATTGCCCGGTTTTAAAAACACCCTTCGTATTCTTTTATTTGATGCCTGCTGCTTGATGGGTATCTGGGACTCACCTTTAATAACCGTCCCGTCTTCAAGCTCTGCATATAAAACCACATTATCGAGAGTAACCGGAAGAACCTTGCCTGTAACAGCCAATACGCTGCTCACTTCCCTGATTGCAGCATCAAAACTGCCGCATATATCATTCATAGCAGCGATAAAAAGATTTCCAAAGCTCTGGCCCTTCAAGCCACCATCTTTGAACCTGTACTGCATCAACTGTTCCATTATGGGTTCGGTATTGGCAAGGGCAACTATGCAGTTCCTGATATCCCCCGGAGGAAGGATGCCCATGTCCTCCCGTAGGAGTCCTGAGCTGCCTCCGTCATCCGATACTGTGACTATTGCAGTTATATCTGATGTATACTTCTTTAATCCCCTAAGAAGCACTGAAAGCCCTGTACCTCCGCCTATTGCTACAATTTTGGGCCCTCCTGGAATTATTCCCTTCTCATGCAGTATATTTTTTATAGAATTACTATTCAAACGTACGCCCCCCTAAAAAACTAGTCACGAGCCACTAGTCACTAATCTCCAGAGTTAGGGAAAGACTTCGCAGCCTATTCGGACGACCAATGGTCGCCCCTACAACGGAACGGTCATGAACCGTTCCCTTCGCCCCGTATCCTCGAAACCCCGTAACCCCGGAACCCCGTAACCTACCTATAATTCTCCTCTTCAATATCCCTGTGCTCTACTATAACCCTGTGATTGCTTTCTTTGAGCTTCTGGCTCAGCATGTTTACCATGGTTACAGATCTGTGCCGTCCTCCGGTACATCCAATTGCAATCACCAGCTGTGATTTCCCCTCTTTTATGAAATGAGGGATAAGGAACTCCACCATGTCGGTGAGCTTATTCATAAACTCCACTGCAGCAGGCCACTGCATTACATAGTTTCTGACACCCTCATCAGCCCCGCTGTACTTTTTCAAAGTCTCTACATAGTATGGGTTTGGAAGAAACCTGACATCAAATACCATGTCGGAATCCAGAGGTATTCCATACTTGAAGCCAAAGGAAAGTATATTTATTATTAAGCCCTCTGACTTGCCTCCCTCTACAAAAAGGTGGACTATTTCCTCTTTAAGCTCTGCCGGACTCATATTTGTCGTATCAATTATATTCGTAGCTTTGGATTTTATTTCCTGAAGCTTTCTTCTTTCCGCTTTAATCCCCTTGATTATCCTGCCGTTTGCTGCAAGCGGATGCATTCGCCTGCTGGATTTGAAACGCTTTATCAGGGTTTCATCAGAAGCCTCTAGAAAAAGTATGTCATATGTGTTTCCGGAAGCTTTAAGCTCATCAAGGCTCCCTGAAAGCTGATCCAAGAATTTACCTACCCTTATGTCTATTACTATTGCAACCTTGTCTATAGCTCCCTTGCTATCAGTACACATCTCTGCAAATTTGTCGATTAAGGCCGGCGGAAGATTATCAACGCAAAAATACCCCAGATCCTCAAGAAACTTAATGGACTGGCTTTTCCCAGCACCTGATAAACCTGTAACTATTAAAAACTTCACTAATATACACCACCTATTTCACTGCATTAATTATCTGCTCACTGGTCAAACCAGCTTCAATGGCAATAGAGAGTCCATTCTGCAGATTTCCCACATCCTCCGGCGAATGGGCATCACTGTCAATCACAAATTTCACCCCTTCTCCCGCTGCTGCAATAACATGTTCTGCTTTCATAAAACTGCTGTGGGAGTTTATCTCAAGAGCTGTACCTGCCCTGTAAGCCTCCCTTGCGATAAGGGTAGTATCAAGAGGGATACGGGTCCCAGGATGAGTGATAATATCTATCTTATGCTTTCTTATAGCTTTAATCATTGATTCGGTATTTATTGCATTAATTCCTTCTGTGCCAATGTGAAATATTTTCGACAGATAATTCCTGCCGTAGATATCGAAGGCATCCTTAGCAGTCTTTGGTAATACCATCATATGAAAACCCACCAGAAGTATGTCAAGATATTTGCGTATCCTGTCATCCATATCAATATCCCCGTCAGTGCTTATGATATTGCACTCCATACCCATGAGCACCTTTATGCCCTCTGCATTGTCATTTATCCTGTCTATTTCATCCCGCATCCTTGCTATGTCCTTAAGTCTTACCCCATATGCAAAATGTCTTATGCCATGATCCGTTATGGCAATCTCTGTAAGCCCTTTTTTCCTTGCTGCCATGACATTGTCCATTATATTTCCCGTCCCATGACTGTAAACCGTATGGGTATGGTAATCTGCAAAAAGCTTTATCAAGTATCTCACCTCATGAATATGATAAATTTGTTGACCACTTCTTAATAATACCATTATTATTGTCAAAATGCCATTTACCATACACTACTAGACTCGAGGGTTAGGGTAAGCTCTGGGGTTACAATGTTTTGGGGCAAAAAAAGGATTGCTTTGCGCAATCCTAGAACTCACCTAATATTTTAACTTCTGTTTCAAGTTTTACATTAAACTTCTCATATACCGTCTTCTGAACATGCCTTATCAAATCATACACATCCTGGGCTGTGGCATCACCATTGTTCACCACAAAAC
>CAZUGK010000232.1:0-4856 GCA_964619815.1 uncultured Clostridiaceae bacterium
TACTGGTCCGATAAGGAAGAAATCGCCAAGAAGTGGAACGTTGACAAGACCTTTGAACCAGGTATGGCGGAAGCAGATAAGGAAAGCAAATATGTCGGCTGGAAAAAGGCAGTCAACAGAGCATTAAAATGGGAAAACGAGTAGCCATAAATTATCATACTGCTTAGTAGGATTTGGTATGGACACCATACTACCAAAGTGGTATAATAATTTAAATTAATAGTGTAAAGACTTGAGAATTGGAGAGTCGCATAAGTGGAGTCTATGAAATGATAGGCTTTACTTAGTGCGGCTTTTTTCTTCTGCTGTTATGTGTTGGGTGTTTCGCGTTTTGTGCATTGTAGCAAATTTTCGAAGCTTAACATAAATTGCTCTTAACCGGCAACTCGCAATCCATAACAAATATGGAGCATGGAGGAATGTAAATGTATGATATAGCCATAATCGGAGCCGGAATTATCGGCTGCTCCGTAGCAAGAGCTCTTTCAATGTATAATTTGAATACAGTACTGATAGAAAAGGAACCGGATGTGGCGGATTGCACCACCAAGGCCAACAGCGCTATTATCCACGCCGGATATGATGCCAAGCCGGGTTCTTTGAAAGCAAAATTTAATGCCTTGGGAAATCCGATGTATGATGAAATTTGCAAGGAGCTGGATGTGCCCTTTAAAAGGACCGGATCGTTAGTTCTTGCTTTTACTAATGAAGAAATGGTAACCATTGATAAGCTGTATATGCAGGGTACTGTAAACGGTATTGCCGGAATAGAAGTAATCGGTAAAGAAAGAGTGATGGAGCTGGAGCCCAACATCAGCGATGAGGTCATAGGGGCTTTATATGCAAAGACCTGCGGCATCGTAAGCCCGTGGGAACTGGCTGTAGCCATGGCTGAGAACGCAGCGGACAATGGTGTTGAAATCCTTCTGGACAGTGAAGTAACAGATATAAAGTTTATTGAAAACCGATATTTCATCTATACAAAAAAAGGAAGAATCGATGCGAAATACGTGGTGAACTGTGCCGGTCTGTATGCGGATAAAATCAACAATATGGTTGCTGCCGAAAGCTTCCGGATTATGCCAAGACGAGGCGAATACAATATTATGGATAAAAGTGTGGGCAAGCTTGTCAATACTGTTGTTTTTCAATGTCCTTCAAAGCTGGGAAAAGGGGTGCTGGTTTCTCCTACGGTGCATGGAAACCTGCTCATCGGTCCCAATGCAGAAGATATAGACGACAAGGATGATTTCCAGACTACCGCAGAAGGACTACGATATGTGAATGAATGGGCCGCACGCTCGGTAAATTCCTTACCGAAGAATGCGGTTATAACAGCCTTTACCGGCTTGCGCGCCCGCTGCGATAAGGATGAGTTTATAATCGAGGAAGCATCTGATGCAAAAGGCTTCTTCAATGTAGCAGGAATAGAATCCCCCGGATTGTCCTCCGCTCCGGCTATTGCCGAGTATGTGGTGGAGCTGCTTAAGGACAAGCTTGGAGAAGTGGAGAGAAAATCCGATTATGTGGCCGTCAGGAGACCATTGATGCATTTTAATGAACTGACGAATGAAGAAAGAAATGAATGGATTAAGAAAGATCCACGCTACGGCAAAATCATATGCCGGTGTGAAACCGTCACTGAAGGCGAGATAGTGGATGTCATACACAGAAATGTGGGTGCCAGGACGGTAGATGGTGTAAAGCGGCGTGTCAGACCCGGAATGGGAAGATGCCAGGGCGGCTTTTGCGGACCAAGGGTAATGGAGATTTTGGCAAGAGAGCTTAATATCGATATTACAGAGGTTGTGAAGGACCATGAGGAAGCTTATATATTGACTGGCCCAACCAAGGAAGAGGCACAGGATAGTTCTGCTTCGACCATGCGTTCTACTGTGTCGAAATAGGGATGGGAGGTTTTATCGTGGAGCAGGAATATGATGTTGTTGTGATCGGTGGGGGGCCGGCAGGATTGGCCGCTGCTATAGAAGCTAAAAAGAATAATGTGAAAAGTGTTTTGGTCATAGACCGGGACAGGGAGCTGGGGGGGATTCTCCAGCAGTGCATACACAATGGCTTTGGACTTCACATATTCAAGGAGGAGCTTACCGGGCCAGAATACGCGGAACGGTTCATTAGTGAATTGAAAGCATTAGACATTATATATATGCTGGATACTATGGTTCTTGATATATCGGAAAACAAAACAGTAACAATGGTCAATGCCAAAGAGGGCATTGCTGCTATTCAAGCCAAGGCTGTAGTACTGGCAATGGGATGCAGGGAAAGGACCAGAGGCGCATTGAATATTCCCGGAACGCGTCCGGCAGGTATTTTTACTGCCGGTGCGGCACAGCGTTTTGTGAATATGGAAGGGTATATGGTAGGAAAAAGGATTGTTATATTGGGTTCCGGTGATATCGGACTCATAATGGCAAGACGGCTTACTCTCGAGGGAGCAGAAGTTCAGGCGGTGGTGGAGCTGATGCCTTTTTCAGGCGGACTTGTCCGTAATATTGTACAATGCCTGGATGATTATGGAATCCCGCTATATCTCAGCCATACCGTGACGGAAATAAGAGGAAAACACCGGGTGGAAGGTATTACCGTGGCTCAGGTGGATAAGGACAGAAGGCCGATTCCCGGCACTGAAATGAATTTTGAGTGTGATACACTGCTTCTGTCAGTTGGGTTGATACCCGAAAATGAACTGTCTAAAAGTGCCGGAGTCAAGCTGGACACGGTTACCGGAGGACCGGTAGTGAATGAGTCCATGGAAACCAGCATAGAGGGTATTTTCGCATGCGGGAATGTGGTGCATGTTCATGATTTGGTGGATTTTGTAACGGAAGAAAGCCGGCGTGCTGGACGAAGTGCAGCGAAGCATGTTAAAAATCAATTGAAGCATGAGGATAATAGCATACGGACCAAGCCCGGTAAGGGTGTGAGGTATATCGTTCCTCAATCGGTAACGGTTGATAATCTTGATAACAACCTGGAGCTTTTTATGAGGGTTGATAACATATATAAAAACAAAAAGCTCGTAGTCAAAATGGATAACAGCGTGTTGAAGACCATAAACAAGAAGCGGTTGACTCCCGGAGAAATGGAGCATATTCAAATTGACTTTAAGGATATCAAGGAAAAGAATGTATCCCTCATAACAGTTGAAGTGGAGGAGATATAAAAATGGATAAGAGGGAAATGATCTGTATTGTCTGTCCGATGGGCTGCCAGCTGGAAGTAGCAAGGGAAGACAGCAGCAAGTGCTATAGCGTAAAAGGGAACCAGTGCATAAGGGGAATGGATTATGGGATAAAAGAGATGTCCAATCCCACCAGAGTTCTGACCACGACAGTCAAGCTTAAGAATGCTCACCTAAAACGGATTCCGGTAAGAACTGACTCACCTGTTCCCAAGGAATTAGTCGTAAGTTGCATGAAGGAGTTGAACCGTATTGAGGTTCAAGCTCCGGTAAAAATGGGAACCATACTGGTTCGGAATATTTTAAATACAGGAGCAAATGTGATATCGGCAAGAAGCATATAACATATTGGGGGTGATAGGATGAAGGTGTCCGGAATTTCCAATTCTAATGTGAAAGTACTGAATGTTAAAAGGAATACTAGTGAATACGACTACAACCAGTTATTCAACAATTTATCCGATGGTGTTTGTATCATTAATGAGCACGGTCAGATCAGCTACTTTAACAATGCTTATATACGGATACTAAAAATCAACGAGCCTATAGGTGTCGGGAAAAATATCTTTCATATGAAGCATGACTGTGCAATACTTGATGCCTTCCGGAACAGGCGGAGCGTTAAGGGGAGACTGAGCCATCCAGTGACTGTCAACCATATTACAGTATCAGCCTCCCCAATATTCACAGAATATGTATTTAAAGGTGTATTGGCCATATACCGGGAGGAATTGCCTGACGAGAGGCGAGTAGAAAGGGGTACTGTGGTTGAGTTGAATGGGCCTTCATTTCTTTGTACTTTGGAAATGCATGATTGCTTCAACGAAATCATAGCAAAGAGCAGAATTACAAAAGAAGCACTGTTGATTGCACAAAAGGCTTCAAAGACCGGTTCCACAGTGCTGCTCCGAGGGGAAAGCGGTACCGGCAAGGAAATGGTTGCTAAAGCTATTCATAAAGGCAGCAGCAGAAGCGACGCTCCTTTTATAACCGTCAACTGCGGTGCGATACCCGGTACGCTTTTGGAGTCAGAGCTTTTCGGCTATGAGCAGGGGGCGTTTACCGGGGCTTTGAAAAGAAAGCTAGGGAAGTTTGAACAAGCTGACGGGGGAACCATATTTCTGGATGAAGTTGGCGATATGCCTAATGAGATGCAGGTAAAGCTTTTGAGAGTACTGCAGGAAAGGGAATTCGAAAGGATCGGCGGGTGTGAAACCATTCATTGCAATGTCCGGATCATTGCGGCCACCCATAAAAATTTGGAAGAGGCAATTGAAAGGGGTACCTTTAGGGAGGACTTATATTACAGACTCAACGTCATACCCATATACCTGCCCTCTCTGAAGGAGAGAAGAGGAGACATCCCTATGCTAATGGAGCACTTTGTCAACAAAACCAACAGCAGAATGGGAACAGATATAAAAGGATTTTCAGAGGAAGCAGCGGATTGCTTTTACAGCTATCATTGGCCGGGAAATGTAAGAGAGCTGGAAAATCTGATTGAGCGTTTGGTGGTGCTGTGCGATGGGGACTATATCGAGTTAAAGGACTTGCCGTCACATATTTCCAACCTATACCGAGTAAGGGAGGAGGCCGAAGACCATTCTCTTGTAAATCTTACTGAAAACGGTGAAATCGCTACTCTTGAAGA
>CAZUGK010000233.1:0-4812 GCA_964619815.1 uncultured Clostridiaceae bacterium
TATAGGCTTGTCGTACCCTTGCATTTGCCAGTTTCCCGGAACCTGTATAGAGTCCCAGCTGCTATCATCAAAGCCTTCTTCAAAAAAATCGGTGGGAGGGCTCAGAGGGCTCTCAACGAGCATAAATTCCCAGCCTCCGTTGAGCAGCCTCATCCACGAAGAACCGTACCTGTTGCAGGCCAGCGCCTCATTTTGCGTAGGATATGGCATTAAAGTTGCGTGGGCAGGCTCCTTATTGACTTCAAATAATTTGGGATTTTCCCAATCTGGCGGTATACTTCTATTAGATTGCATATATCCTCCCGTTTACCCTTTTCTATCAATTTCTACACGAACAATACGTGTCCATTTGCTCAACCTATCCGGCTCCTTGAACAAGGTGTGCACATCCTTTAGTATAATTTCCATATTCAAGTTTCCGGCTATATCCAAAGATTTCCGAATGTCCTCTCGAATTATTTTCTCATCCCAGTATCGCGTGCTTACGAGTGTAGGATTTGGCTTTCGGCTATATACATACTTACTGTCCAGATAATCAGCCATTTTTTCCTGATCGGCCCAAGGTGATACCGATACCCTTCTCAGATTAGGTATCTGCTTTACTACATGCCAGCGTTTGTCCAATGGCTCACAGCATCCATAACATGCAAATCCAAACATCGAAATTATTGGAAGCTGGTATTGAAAAACGAATTCGTTGAACATATCAGGTGATACACCAACGGTTTCCTGAGACTCTGAAAGTCCCCACATATCGGCAAGCCTTCCCGGATTACAGGGAATATTATCCTTCTGTGGTAGAAGATCAGTATATCCGCATCCTCCCGAACCGATATAATCATCCTGGTTATTTGGAAATAAGAGCCCCTGTTTCTCGAACCATTTAAGGAAATGAATCTGTTCGTCCCTCATAAAGGCCATTAGCCTATGAAGTGCCTCCGGCTGGTCATACATTGCATACATCAGTCCATCCAGCCCAATAAGATCTATCACCGATATAGTTAGTCCCTGAGTCCAGAAGTACCATCCCCTGTGCTCTACAGGCAATATTCCACCAAAAACATGTTCCAGAGCTGCACGTTCATTTTCCGTAGCTTCGCGATCAACATCAAGCTCTCTGAAATGAAGCTTTTCCATTCCCTCTTCAATGTCTCTGATGGGTGGTTCCACCTTGTAGCTTCCCTTTACACCGTCGCGACTTCCCGAATGCACTACGGGCTCAAAACCAAAGTTACCGATTTTCACTTTATAACCATATGTTATTCTCGGTTCTATTACAAAATCATCCCCGACATTTTCAAAGTGGTATATCTGGCTTCTTAGTCTACGTTCCATGGCTTTAGCCCATTCTCCTTCACATTTAAGACTGTGAGGAGGAACTATTTCATCGGTTATTTCTGACAATTCGCATAAAAGCATCGGTCTTTGAGCTTCAAGAGCATTGAGCTTCTTCCACAAGCTCCTGCGTTCATTCATCACAGTGGTATTCCCTATTTCAGCTATACGAGCACCAAGCTTTCTTAAAACCTCCCTGTCCTTGGCTGACACCCGGTATATATTGTTAGTCATACCCTTTAACTCCCTTCTAATTAAGAAAAATGTTTAAATTCTTCCCAGCTTCGCAGCGTGGTTTTTAACCTTGTATGCCAGCTTGAGTGCTTCATTTTTATCATGGTGATATACTGTCAGCTGTAGCCCACACTTTCCGTCGGTAGCATTGAGCAGGCTTATAAAAGTTTCTTCATCGCTTTCCTTCCTGTCATCCTTTTTGCCGAAGGGATAGTTGTGTATACTCCAGACACCGCCTTCCTTCATATTCTTAAGGACTGAATCAGTGCAATTGTAATCAGGCTGTGCATCAAAGCCCATAAAACCGGTTGTACTTGAAAAGTTTCCAAGATTAAACTCGTGCTTTAAACAGCAGTGAAAGCATACCCCGCCAAACTCCCTTGAAAGCCTCTCAACGTAAGGCAGCTCGAATTCCCTGTATAAAGCAGGGGATATAAAAGCTGCATCATCCTCACTTATATGCATACCAAAAGGAAGATAGTTTCCGGACTGAAATCCTCCGAAATTTGTGATGATACTCTCAAAGTGCCTGTTTATTTCTATCATTGAGTCTGTTACAATGTCCAGCATGTTATGAATGGTCTGCCCCTCGTCATACATTGCCAGCATTGCTTCTTCGCTGTGAAATATGGAGGTTACCACATCTATAGGCGATTGGTTGTCACTTATGGTTAGCGGTACCTCTCCCCACCTTTTCTGAAATTTCTCTATACGCTTGCATATTATCGGATACAGTCCGTAGTTGAAAATATCTTTATGCTTCTTCATTTCAACCGCTTCAGTTGCGGTATGGTAAAGGGGTGCCGCATTTATCAATCCATTTATTTTAATCATTTCACAGCCGTATGCCAATGCCATCAGCCAGGCAACATCAGCAAAAATCCCTACAACCGGCACATTGTCAAAGCCTTCATTCACAGCCTCGCATCTGGTATTATATGCTGACAGCAGAGCTCTATAGCAGTCCTCTTCATTCACAAGGGCATCTATCTGGTTAACGCCAAAATCGCAATCCCAGCTCGCCAGAATGACGGCCTTCTTGTTACCTTTATATAATTTTTCATACTTTTCTTTGTTTGCCTTGATTTTCTGTTCATCAGCCTTTGCAGCATTTATCATACAGACTATCCCCCTCATTTTCTAATAAAAGCTCCTTGCTGCTCATCGGAGCAACTTTAACCTTCCGGCATCTAAGCATCGAATTCTGTCCCAGTATTTTTCCCGTATCGACAGACCTTTCGGCAAATATCTTTACCTCGGCTTCATATTTTGTTGTATTTGAAATTTTTAATTTTAGCTTTTCGCTATCATTTGTTGTTAGTTCGGCCTCCACATGGTCAATAACACATAGCATGCCTGTGTCTGTCTGAATATAAATACCGGGTATTTCGGCATATGTAAGCATATCGGAGACCTCGCTCCAACACGAGCCGTAAAATATCTCTCCAATAGGCTCAAGCCAATCGCTCATTTCGACTCGCTCATTTATCCACCCTTCCGGCAGCGTTCTGCCATCCACGGCACATATGGGCTTATCCTTCCTGGACATGTATTGTGGAATACTATGGGCAATTTCCCTTAACAGCTCAAGATATGTGGTATTTCCTGTGTAACGATATAGCTTGAAAAGGGATATACCTGACTGGGTACATATACCGGGAGCGCTATGCTTGTTCTGAACGCTTGCATAGACAGTACCCGTTGTGCGCATATCCAGTTTTCCCATCGTAGATAGCGGAGGGAATCTGAAGTCATAGGAGACACACCACGTGATGCACTGATTGGCCATACACCTTGCCTTTTCCAACCAGTGAATACGGCCTGTAACTTCATATAGCACAATGTAGGACTCAAGAAGCCCAAAGGCAGATTCGCTGTCAGGGCATTGTAGTATCTCTCCAGGACCACCTGTGGAAATGCCCTTCTTTGTAAAGTTTTTATAAAAATACTCTGCAGCCCTTTCAGCTGTTTCAATATAATCTCTGCTATTAAAATACTGTGCTGCCAGCGCAAGTCCTGCCGGAGCAATTGCTGCACAGCAGGAATTCCCGACAATAATCTCTCCCGTGTCTATGTCGACTATCTGGCCGAATTGACCGTACTTATTCCACATAGTTACAAACGCATCTGCGCACCTCTGTATTCCTTGCTGCCATTCTTTCTTAACAGTTAGTTCTTTATCTAGACATGGTCCAAGCTTTTCCATTAGCATGAACTGCCTGACAGCAAAATATAGAGCATCGCTGCTTTTTCGGATAAGGTGCCATTTTTTTGTTGGATCATCAAAATTGTCTCCAAACCACTTCCCATTATGACCGCAGCCATGGAAGAAGCCTGATGGGCCCTGCCCTCCATTGAAAACAAAGTCAAAATTCCGGACAGCTCTGGTTCTTGATATATCACTACCTTCCTGAAGCAGCGGCTGTGTTACCATAAGTCCGCCCACCCATCCTATCTGCCAGTCCTGATACATATTCTCGCGCAGTCCAACAGAATAATAGCCAAGCCTTTCCTCCCATTTTTCTCTGTTATATTTCTCTTCATGCAGCTTCCATGCAGCAGAAAAAGGAAGTTCATACTTTAAGGTCGGCTGACCGGACAAGTCTTTTCTTATGGCTGTAAACTTATCGAATAAGCACTGAACTTCATTACATTTGAAGAAATACAGGCGAAAATCTAGTTCGACCTCATCACCCTGCTGGAAGTCAGCCGCCTTATCCTCGCTGGGCATTTCATTGTCACAGATGGTATAGCGGAAATCCCGCCGCATTCCCGGTGCGGTCAGCTCAATAAAAGCACTGTCCCTGTTTTTGTTTTCTTCAATGGCTATGCCTGTATCTCCAAGGACTGTTTCCTGTCCCGTAAGCAACCAGAAGCCTGAATTGAACCGAGGTGAATAAAAACCCGCCGCAGGTGTTGAAAGATCCCTGCTGATCAACTGAATTCTTGAGGGTCCATCGCCAATATTTAATCTTGGTACATCGGTAATGATTGTGGGGATGTCTGTTCTTTGATCTTCTCTATTCCGTAGTATTGGAGGATAAGCTGCTTTTCTGCTTTCAAAACGGTTTCCGTTATATGCACCCGCAGGCATAAGAATATAATTATCTGCGGACCACTTTGAGAAATCCAGCCTGACCCCCAGACTTAATCCGGTTGCATTACCGGACAGCAATCTGAACTTCACGCAAAAATCAAGGGAGCCTTCTGAAAGCTCATTTTTCCTGATGTTTATGCCGACTT
>CAZUGK010000234.1:0-4749 GCA_964619815.1 uncultured Clostridiaceae bacterium
CACGCGCCTCGTGCCTCGTGCCTTGTGCCCCGTGTTTTGCGTACAAAACACTCCATAGCAAAACGGGACTAAGCAATCACTTAATCCCTGATAGTTCAATATGATTTATGCTTTCTATACGAGTTCCAATACAACTACTTCTGCTGCGTCGCCGCGTCTGGGAGCAACCTTTGCTATTCTTGTATAGCCACCGTTCCTCTCCTTGTACTTTGGCGCTATTTCATCAAATAGTTTCTTAACTACATCTTCTTTTGTTATATATTCCAAGGCCTGACGTTTTGCATGCAGGTCGCCGCGTTTGCCGAGAGTAATCATCTTTTCGGCAATGCTCTGGGTTTCCTTTGCTCTAGTCTCAGTAGTCATCATCCTTCCATGCTCAAGAAAAGAAGTAACTAAATTTCTAAGCATGGCTTTTCTTTGGTCAGTAGGACGTCCCAGCTTTCTATATCCAGCCATTGCAATACCTCCTTTTGTTTAAAAATAAATATCCTATATGTGCATTAAAGCCTAATCCTCGCTCGCTTTTAAGCCTAAGCCGAGGGCTTCAAGCTTCTGCTGCACTTCTTCCAGAGATTTCTTACCCAGGTTTCTGACCTTCATCATGTCTTCTTCTGTTTTCTGGGTGAGCTCTTCTACAGTGTTTATGCCAGCTCTTTTCAGGCAGTTAAAGGACCTTACCGAAAGATCCAGCTCTTCAATAGTCATCTCAAGAACCTTTTCCTTCTTGTCTTCTTCCTTCTCTACCATTATTTCGACATTGCCAACATGCTCAGTCAAGGTTATGAATAGCTTCAAATGCTCGCTGAGAATCTTAGCTCCGAAGCTTATTGCTTCATCCGGCTTTATTGTGCCATTTGTCCAAACTTCAAGCACCAGTTTGTCGAAATCAGTTACTTGACCTACCCTTGTATTCTCAATCAAGTAGTTGACCTTCCTAACAGGTGTGAAAATTGAATCTATCGGAATTATTCCTATTGGCTGTCCCGGCTGTTTGTTCTTCTCAGATGTCTGATATCCTCTGCCCTTTTCTACCGTCATTTCCATATAGAATCTATGACCTTCACCCAGCGTTGCTATATGAAGATCCGGGTTTATGATTTCGATATCAGAATCGCAGATGATATCAGAAGCTAATATCTCTTTTTCACCCTGAACGTCTATCTTTATTATTTTGGTGTTGTCACCATGCATTTTAAGCGCAAGATTCTTTATATTCAATATTATTTCCGTCACATCTTCCGCTACGCCAGGAACTGTTGAAAATTCGTGAAGCACTCCGTCAATTTTAATAGATGTAACAGCCACTCCAGGAAGTGAAGAAAGAAGTATCCTTCTCAGCGAATTTCCAAGTGTGGTACCATAACCTCTTTCGAGAGGCTCCACAACGAACTTTCCAAAAGCAAAGTCATCCGACATCTCAATGCATTCTATTTTGGGCTTTTCTATTTCGATCATCCTACAAAACCCTCCTTTTATCTATAGCTTTCAAAAACATTCTGAGGGTAACTGATTCATTTAATTTACCAAACAAACTACATTTTCTATTACCTATGCTACACTAAGAGCAATATATTTCGCGAAATGTTTTACTTGATTTTATTGAATCCGCGTATTACCCCGGTGCAATTACTCTCACGCGTTCAATATATTATCTTGAATACAACTCGACGATGAGATGCTCTTCTATTGGCAGGTCAATATCTTCTCTAACAGGAAGAGCAACTATTCTAGCTTCCATCATCTCCGCATTTATTGACAGCCACTGTGGAGCTGTCTTAGCTGCTGCATTTTCTGCAAGCTCTTTAAACTTATCAGTACTCTTGCTGCTCGGTCTTACAGCAATAAGGTCGTTAAGACCTACCTGATAGGATGGTATGTCTACCTTTTTACCGTTAACTGTGAAATGTCCATGTCTTACAAGCTGTCTTGCTTCAGCTCTTGATTCGCCAAAGCCCATTCTATATACTACGTTATCAAGTCTGAGTTCCAGAAGTCTTAGTAGGTTTTCACCTGTTACGCCCTTCTGTCTTTCAGCTATCTCAAAGTAGCCTCTGAACTGCTTCTCAAGTATGCCGTATATTCTTCTAACTTTCTGCTTTTCTCTAAGCTGAATGCCATACTCAGACATTTTCTTTCTGCTCTGTCCGTGCTGGCCAGGAGCATATGTCCTTCTAGTTATAGCGCATTTATCTGTATAGCATCGATCACCCTTCAGATAAAGCTTAGCTCCTTCTCTTCTGCAAAGCCTACACTTAGCGTCTGTATATCTTGCCATCTATCACACCTCCTCAATAACTAAACTCTTCTACGTTTTGGCGGTCTGCAACCATTGTGAGGTATTGGAGTAACATCTTTAATAAGGCTGACTTCAAGTCCTGCAGCCTGAAGCGATCTGATTGCTGCTTCCCTGCCTGCGCCAGGTCCCTTTACAAATACCTCTATTGTCTTAAGACCGTGTTCCATTGCACCTTTTGCAGCAACTTCTGCTGCCATCTGTGCAGCAAAGGGTGTGCTCTTCTTTGATCCTCTAAAGCCAAGTGAACCGGCGCTGGACCAAGACAGTGCATTACCTACGCTGTCTGTTAAGGTAACTATAGTATTGTTAAAAGTTGACTGTATATGTGCAGCTCCTCTTTCAACATGTTTTTTTTCTCTTCTTTTTCTGGTTTTCTTAGCCTTTGGCTTTGCTACCATTCAAGCAAACCTCCTTTAACTACTTTCTTCTTACACCAACAGTCTTCTTTGGACCCTTCCTTGTCCTTGCGTTTGTCTTTGTTCTCTGTCCTCTTACCGGAAGGCCTCTTCTGTGACGTAGTCCCCTGTAGCATCCTATTTCCATTAATCTTTTTATATTTAGAGCTATGTCTCTTTTAAGGTCACCTTCAACCTTATAGTTTCTGTCAATTATTTCTCTTAATCTACCTATTTCAGCTTCTGTCAAATCCTTTACTCTTGTATCAGGATTTACGTTTGCTTCTGCTAAAATCTTGTTTGATGTTGCTCTTCCAATACCAAATATATATGTGAGTCCAATTTCAACTCGTTTGTCTCTCGGTAAGTCAACACCCGATATTCTCGCCATTAGTATTTGCACCTCCTAATTGGTTTTGAGTTTATACTAAAATCAACCGGGAACACCCAAGTCTCACATGGGTCAGCCGCGCCCCCGAAATTGGTTTTAACCTTGTTTTTGTTTGTGCTTAGGATTTTCGCAGATGACCATTACTCTGCCTTTCCTTCTGATTATCTTACATTTTTCACATATAGGCTTTACTGATGGTCTAACTTTCATCTTAAACCCTCCCTGTATCATTTACCTCGCCATGTGATCCTGCCTCTGGTCAGATCATAGGGCGATAGTTCAACTGTTACTTTATCTCCAGGCAAAATCTATAAGAAATTCATTCTGAGTTTGCCGGATATATGCGCTAAAATTTTATGACCGTTTTCAAGTTCTACCTGAAACATTGCGTTTGGTAAAGCTTCAACGACTTTTCCCTCTACTTCTATTACATCCTGTTTTGACATAAGGTAATCAAACCTCCTGTTCCCGATATCAATCAATAGATTTTAACAGTTTCCTGATCTCGCTGTTACTAAGCTTCTCATTAGATTCCAATTTGTCCTTTATATTTTCGGCAACAATATTCAATTTCTTAAGATGCTTCAGCTTTTTCTTCTTAGGCTTCTCAAGCTTTCTAGTGCTCCCATCTGAAATATAGACATACTGGCTATCAATTATACATAAAACAACGAATTTGCCGCCTTTATTCCGTCCGGCAGTTGATACTACTATCTGCCCAATACTTATATCCTGCATATATCCACCTTCCGCTGATTTACAAAAGCGTCAATATCTCAGGTTCGCCATCGGTAATCACAATTGTATTCTCATAGTGTGCCGACGGCTTTCCATCAGCAGTCACAACTGTCCAACCGTCATTTAAGACTTTGACTGCATATTTACCCTGGTTTACCATAGGTTCAATAGCAAGCGTCATGCCGGCTGCAAGTCGTGGGCCCTTATTTGGAGGACCATAGTTAGGTATCTGTGGCTCTTCATGCATACTGGTTCCTATTCCATGACCGACAAAGTCCCGGACTATAGAAAATCCGTATGGCTCTACATACTTTTGTATTGCATGGGAAATATCCGACAGCCGGTTACCAGGCAGTGCATATTCGATTCCTTTGAAGAAGCTTTCTTCAGTTACCCTTAAAAGCTTTTTCAATTCATCGTCTATCTGCCCTATCCCGTAGGAACGGGCAGCATCGCCGTGGTAACCTTCATAAATTGCGCCAATGTCGATACCTATTATGTCTCCATCCTTCAACACTACAGGACCCGGTATGCCATGTACAACCTGTTCATTTACTGATGAACATATGCTGGCAGGAAATCCATTATAACCTTTAAATGAAGGTATTCCTCCGCTTTTTCTTATATATGCTTCTGCAATTGTATCGAGTTCTAGTGTAGTTATGCCGGGTCTAATTACCTCTCTTAAACGTTCATGAGTCTCTGCAACTATTCTGCCTGCGATTCGCATCAGTTCAATTTCCCTGGCTGACTTAATGCTGATCATATTAATCTCCCCAATGCGTTTATAATATCCTCAAATACTTCATCCGCAGACTTCTCGCCATTTACAGTTACCAGAATACCCTTTCCCTTGTAATAATCTATAAGAGGAAACGTCTGGTTCTTATATACTTTTAAACGATTTGTCACTGTTTCCAACTTGTCAT
>CAZUGK010000235.1:0-3921 GCA_964619815.1 uncultured Clostridiaceae bacterium
TGAACAACATTTGCTTAACCTTTAAATATGTTGTAGGAGGTAATACCCATGAAAATTGGTCTGGTTGGACTGCCACTCGTTGGCAAGACTACTTTTTTTAACCTGCTTGCCAATGCTCATGCAGAGATATCAAACTTCTCTTCCGGAAAGGTTGCTTCCAATATCGGTTCTGCAAAAGTACCCGACCGTAGAATTGATTTTCTCTCCAGGCTGTATAAGCCGAAAAAGACAACTTATGCCCAGATAGATTTTATAGATGTTCCGGGGCTGGTCAGCGGAGCCAGTACCGGTAAAGGAGTAGGAAACCAATTTCTTGAGGATATAAGGAAGGTTGATGCTCTGGTACATATCATCAGAGCTTTTGAGAATCCTGACGTGCTGCATTCGGAAGGTTCAATTGATCCAATGCGTGATATAGAAACTGTAAACCTTGAGCTGCTTTTCGCAGACTTGGGCATTATAGACAACAGGATAAGCAGGATACAAACCGGCAAGAAGGTTACAAAAGAAAACCTTGCAGAGCTTGAAGTGCTTAAAAAGTGCAAGGAAGGCCTTGAGAACGGACTCCTGATACACCAGATAAACCTCTCCGAAGAAGAGCGGGAACTTCTGAAAACCTTCAGCTTCCTCTCGGAAAAGCCAATGATACTTGTTATTAACGTGGATGAAAGCTCTCTGAAGTCGGGAAGCTTTTCACAAAAGGAAGAAATCCTGAGGTATGCTGAAGAAAGAAATGTGCCTGTTATTGAAGTGTGCGCAAAAGCGGAAATGGAAATCAGCGAGCTTGAAGAGGAAGACAGGCAGATGTTTATGGAGGAGCTTGGCATCAAGAGGTCAGGTATAGATATAGTTGCAAGCACTACTTATGGTTACCTGGGGCTCATTTCCTTCCTTACTGCAGGTGAGGATGAAGTAAAAGCCTGGACCATTAAAAAGGGAACTGATGCGAGAAAGGCTGCAGGTAAAATCCACTCTGATATTGAAAGAGGCTTTATTAGAGCCGAGGTAGTAAAATTCAAGGACATCGAGGAACTGGGCTCCATGGCAAAAGCTAAGGAAAAAGGCCTGTACCGCCTGGAAGGCAAGGAATACATAGTACACGACGGAGACATAATTAATTTCAGATTCAATGTATAAAAAAAGCGCTTTAAAGCGCTTTTTTTATATATAAGTTACGGGCGGGCGTGGAAACCCGCCCCTACTCCAGCGCCATGCTCAACTTCAGAGACCAGCGGCTCGTGACTAGTGCCTGGTAACATGCTCATATGCACTGCCTGCCAGGTACAGAGAGCCGCAGATGCATATCATGCTGTCCTTATCGTATAGTCCCTTTGCTATCTCAATAGCCTTTATAATGTCAGGCTCACAGCTTACTCTGCTGCAGTACGGCTTTATAGCTTCCGCCATGGCACTTGCCTCCAGTGCCCTGTCACTCACCGGTTTGGTTGCTACTGCAATATGCGCCAAAGGCATCAGCCTTTTTATTGCATAATTGTAGTCCTTATCCCTCAGCATGCCTATTACAAATATTATCTTTCTGCTGCTGAAATACTTGGACAATGCGCCTTGCAGCGAATTTATCCCATCTTCATTATGGGCACCGTCAATAAGTATCAGAGGTTCAGTACTCACAATGCTCAAGCGGCAAGGCCATTTTACAGTCTCAATTCCTTTTCTGACAGCTTCAGCCCCTACTATGTGCCCCATTTTATTCAGCTCTGCAACAGCTGTCAATGCAACAGCAGCATTAATTATCTGATGGTCTCCAATAAGAGGCAGCTTTATATCCTTTATATCATAGCCGCCATACTTGAAATCTATCAGCTGTCCCTCAGCACTGTAATTTTTCAGTACAATTGATGCTGCATCCGCCTTTACCAACCTCGCTTTATTTTCACGGCTCACTGCTTCGATGACTGATCCCGCCTCAGGATACAGCTGCGGATACACTACAACGGTTGAGCCTTCTTTTATGACTCCTGCCTTCTCAAAAGCAATCTTTTCTATTGTATCTCCGAGTATGTCAGTATGGTCATAGCTTATGGAGGTTATCACGGAAATCAGCGGGTCTATCACATTTGTAGCATCAAAACGTCCTCCCAATCCTACTTCTATAACTGCAAAATCTACCTTCTTGCGTTCAAAATACAGAAATGCCATCGCAGTATACATTTCAAACTGCGTAGGTTTTTCAAGCCCCTTTTCTTCCATAAGCTTCACCTTCTCCATTACTTCAAGAGCAAAGCTCACAAAATCCTCTTCAGTAATTTCAATGCCGTCTATGATCATTCTCTCGGTATTTCTGTAAAGATGAGGCGATATGTACATTCCCGTCCTGTATCCGGCTTTGCTCAATACATTGGCAATCATCGCCGTAGTAGAGCCTTTGCCGTTGGTGCCGGCAACATGTACAAGCTTTAATCTTTTATGGGGATTCCCCAGGAAATCCAGAAGCTTCGCCGTTCTTTCAAGTCCGGGCCTGCAGCCGAATTTCATGGAGGTTTCAATATAGTTTACAACTTCATTATAATTCATTGTTTCTACCTGTCCTGCTACTTTTTCAGTGAGTTTATCCTTTCAAGTACTTTTTCCAGCATTTCCTGATATTTTCTTTCCTTTGCCCGCTCTTCCTCAATAACATTTTGCGGCGCTTTTGATATAAAGCCTTGATTGCTTAGCTTCCCTTTAACTCTCTGCAGCTCTTTTTCCAGGTTATCCTTTTCCTTGTTAAGCCTTTCAAGCTCTTTTTCGAAATCTACCAGGTCTTCAAGTGGCAAGTATATTTCTGCACCGTTTATAAGCACAGATACCGCACCCTCCGGAATGCCCTTCTTCTCATCCAGCACTGCAACCTCTGAAGCGGAAGCAAGCCTTTCAAAATACATCCTGCCCTCATCCATGGCTGTCTTAACATCATTATTGCCTGTAACTATCATTACTTTGGCTTTCCTGGATGGAACAACATTCATTTCAGCCCTTATGTTTCTTATGCCCTTTATTGCCTCCATGACAGTTTCCATCTTCTTCTCTGCTTCCGGCTGATTTGCCTTCTCATCAAATTCAGGCCATTTCGAAATCATTATTGATTCATATTTTGACGGCAGATGCTGGTATATTTCCTCAGTGATGAACGGCATGAATGGATGCAGCAGTTGCATAGTCCCTTTCAGTACATCGCATAAGGTTATCTGCGCTGTAAGCTTGGAAGCTTCATCCTCTCCGTAAAGCCTTGGCTTTACAAGCTCGATATACCAGTCGCAGAATTCCGACCACATGAAATCATATATCTTTTGTGCCGCAATACCTAACTCGAATTTCTCCATATTCTCGGTAACTTCTTTTACAACAGTATTGAGCCTGCTTATTACCCACTTGTCTGCAGTGGTAAGGTTTGCCTCATACTTTGCCCTGCCGGCATTTTCTACACTTGAAGCATCCAGGTTCATGAGTACGAACCTTGAAGCGTTCCATATCTTGTTTGCAAAGTTACTGTATGCCTCTACCTTTTCCCAGAAGAATCTCATATCATTTCCCGGGGAGTTTCCTGAGATAAGATTGAATCTCAAAGCATCTGCGCCGTATTTATCAATTACATCAAGGGGATCTATCCCGTTTCCAAGGGACTTGCTCATCTTTCTGCCTTCAGAGTCTCTTACTATTCCATGTATAAATACATATTTGAAGGGCTCTTCATGCATATTCTCCATAGCGGAGAATATCATTCTTGCTACCCAGAAGAATATGATATCATAACCTGTAACCAAGACACTCGTAGGATAGAAGTATTCCAAATCCTCAGTCTTGTCAGGCCACCCCAGTGTAGAGAAAGGCCAAAGTGCCGAGCTGAACCATGTATCCAGAGTATCTTCATCCTGCTTCACGCTTCCGCCACACTTGAAGCATGAGTCCGGCGCTGTCTTT
>CAZUGK010000235.1:3931-4717 GCA_964619815.1 uncultured Clostridiaceae bacterium
TCTTTGATACTATAACCTCACCGCAATCCCGACAATAGTAGGCAGGAATTCTATGACCCCACCACAGCTGTCTTGAGATGCACCAATCCTGGATATTTTCCATCCAGTTATAATAAATCTTCGAGAATCTCTCCGGTACAAATTTTACTCTGCCATCCCTTACTACCTCCAAGGCAGGCTCAGCAAGCGGCTTCATTTTTACAAACCACTGCTTTGAAAGTATAGGCTCTATTGTTGTATTGCATCTCTGGCAGTGGCCTACATTGTGCTCATGCTCTTTTGTTTTTACCAGTAATCCCTGCTCTTCAAGATCCTTTATTATCTGCTTTCTTGCTTCATATCTTTCAAGTCCCTCATACTTGCCGCCCAAACTGTTTATTGTTCCGTCATCATTCATTACCCTTGGCATCGGCAGGTTGTGCCTTACGCCTACTTCGAAGTCATTAGGATCATGAGCCGGCGTAATTTTAACTGCACCGGTTCCAAACTCCATATCAACATATTCATCTGCTATTACAGGTATTTCCTTATTCATCAAAGGAAGTATGAGAGTTTTCCCTACAAGGTGTTTGTACCTGTCATCATTCGGATTAACTGCAACAGCAGTATCACCCAGCATTGTTTCAGGCCTTGTAGTTGCTATTTCAATATATTCGCTGCTGTCCTTCACCGGATATTTGATATGCCAAAAATGGCCCTTTTCTGTATCATAAATGGTTTCAATATCTGATATGGAGGTCTTGCAGTTGGGGCACCAGTTTATTATTCTCTCACCCCTGTAAATGA
>CAZUGK010000236.1:0-4687 GCA_964619815.1 uncultured Clostridiaceae bacterium
TAGTAAACTCATACATCTTGCCTGTTTCATAATTGGCATCCTTTTCAACCTGTTCCCATATATGCTTTGGATAAATCGGCACACTTGTAAGCTCTTCTATCGCCGAATGCCAGTTATAATTGGTTTTGCTGAGCTTGAATATGACAGTATTATCTCCGTCAGCTACTATTTCCTCTGTGCTTAACCATAGACTGGACCATGGAATTTCATACTTCTTGCTTAAATAATAGCTGTATATTACGTCTGCCGAAGTCAGCGGCTTGCCGTCGCTGAAATAAGTATCTTTGCGCAGCGTGACCTTTATGGTGTAATCATCAACCCACTGATACGCCTCGGCAAGTATCGGATCTATGTTGTCTGTAGTACCATTGTAGCCGAAAAGTGTTTCATATATCAGTTCGTTATTGGTATTGTTGCATGGGAAATTCGAATTGCCGCTCATTACATTGAAGCCTACCTCTCCTCCCCAGCAAAGCCCGGTTACATAAAGAGTCTGTTTTCTTACGTCATCAACCTGTTTTGTCTCATTCTGTTTTGGGCTGTTGTCCGTCTGCACGGCCTTAGGCTGGCATGCAGAAGCCAGTGAGCATATAAGTGCCAGAATACATATGAAGCATATGAACTTTCTGTTTTTCATTTATTACACTCCTTTTCTATATAAGTCTGCTGATAACTTATATTGCGGAAGTGGATTCTCTCACTATCAAGGCTGGTTCCAATTTTATCACTATGTTTCTTTTTTGTTCACCCGACATTATTTTGAATAAGATGTCCACACCACAGACGCCTATCTCCTCAGAAGGCTGTCTGAAGGTTGTGAGTAAAGGGTGAAGCTGCGAAGTGAAAGGATGGTCATCAAAGCCGATTACTGATATATCTTCAGGTATTCTGAGGCCTGCTTCCCTTGCTGCGTCAATTGCCCCGAAGGCTATGTTGTCATCTGCTGCAAATATGGCCGTTGGCAAGCTTTTTTTTTCAATCCACAGCTTCATCGCATCATAGCCGGTTTTTATCTCGAACTCGTTTTTTATTATATCAAATGGCATGAGACCTACTTCTTTAAGGGCAGCCACGAAGCCTTCTTCTCTTTGTGATGCAGCCAGAATATCCGATGGGCCTCCGATATGGGCGATTTTCGTATGTCCCTGCTCCAGCAGATGTCTCGCAGCTTGATAGCCTCCCTTATAGTTATCAACAACGATTGAAGGTACAGTAAAGGGAAACCGCTGGTTATCCATTATGACAAAGGGTATTTTTTTCTTTTTCAGGTCAAGGACAATGTCTTCTTCATACATAGGTGTCAAAACCAAGATTCCATCAACTCTTTCCTGCTGAAAAAGGAGGTTTATTTTCTTGTTTATATCAGTCTCTTTTCTCCCTATCACCGAGAGAGCCAAAAAATAACCTCTGTCTTCAAGCTCCTTATCGACAGTTTCCAAGACACTCATTATGAAAGAGTCCGTAAGGTTAGGTATAATAAGACCTATTACATTTGTCTTACCTCTGGCCAGATTTCTGGCTGAGGCATTCGGATGATAGCCAAGCTCTTCAATAGCCTTTAATACCTTTTCCCTGTTTTTTTCACGCACTGTTTCAGAATTATTTATTACCCTGGAAACAGTCACTACGGATAACCCTGCTTTTTTGGCCACATCATATATGCTAATCTTCATTAGTAAAGCTCCTTTCACCAAAATGTAAAAATGTAATCTTCTTCGTGCGATCCATATAGTTTAATTATATAGGGAATTCATAAAAATACTACATTATTTGATTCCCTTATACATTTTGATGTGTCCACCGTGTGTTGAATTAGCATCTTCCGCAATAACGTTTTTTAAACCGCTTTAACTTTATAATAAATTCTATTTCCATTTTTGTCAATAATTTTTTGAAAATACAGATTATACTGATAATAAGTAAAGAATACGTCACATCCCTATATTTCTTAGCTCGTCCGTGTAATATCTTTTTTTTTATTTTTTATTATTAAATATCATTTGGAAATTCTATTGTTTTTTTTTGTAAATAGTGGTATATATTTATTAAACCGCTTTAATTTTTTTGAATGGGTGATGATTATGGATTCCTTTATAAAAATCGCCGTAATAGGCGGGGGCAGCAGCTATACCCCGGAGCTTATTGAGGGAATTATTAACCGCAATGCTGTGCTTAAAGTAAATGAAATTGCATTGGTTGACATCCCTACGGCAGCAGAAAAGCTTACAATAATAAAAGAACTGGTTGACAGAATGGTAAGAAAAAGCGGGCTTGATATAAGAGTTATTGATACCTTTGACAGGCAAAAGGCTTTGGAAGGCTGCTCATATGTAATAACCCAGTTCAGGCATGGGGGACTTGCAGGAAGGGTTTTGGACGAGAGAATACCTCTTAAATATAATGTTGTAGGGCAGGAAACAACCGGGCCGGGAGGCTTTTCTCTAGCTCTGAGAACTATACCTGTGATACTTTCAATTGCCAAGGACATGGAGAAGCTTTGCCCCAATGCATGGCTGATAAATTTCACGAACCCTTCAGGAATTATTACTGAAGCTGTCAATAAATACTCAAAGGTAAAATGCGTTGGGCTTTGCAATGTGCCTATAAATATGGAAAGGGATTTGGCAGGGCTTTTTAATGTTGAACCGGAGAAGATATACTGCGAATTTATCGGCTTGAACCACTTGAGCTGGATAAAAAAAGTATTTGTCTGCGGCGAGGATGTGACTGACAAGCTTTTTTCCATGGATTTGTCAAACAGGAATATAGTAGCTAACATAACCGGTGTGCCTGAAAGTTCGGATATCATCAAGAACATCAGGCTTATACCTTCTCCGTATTTAAACTACTTCTACTTCCAAAGACATATGCTTGAGGAAGAGCTGGAGTCAGTAAGAAGCGGCAAAGGAACAAGAGCTGAATGTGTAAAGGAAGTTGAGAAGGATCTCTTTGATATTTATAAAAATCCCGGACTTGATACCAAACCGGAGCAGCTTGCACAGAGAGGCGGTTCCTTGTATTCGGAAGCTGCCGTCTCCCTGATACAAAGCATACATACCGATTCAGGCGCCATTCATGTGGTTAATGTCCCAAACAGAGGGGCAATAACTGATTTGAACATGGATAGTGTTATAGAAACAAACTGCGTGGTTAAAAGCAGCGGAATTTATCCCATAGCTTCTGGAAAGCTGCCTGAGGTTGTAATGCCGTTGGTAGCTTCGGTCAAAACCTATGAAAGACTTACTATTGAAGCTGCTGTTACCGGTTCGCGTGAAAGGGCACTTCAGGCACTTATATGCCATCCGCTTATCCATGGCGTGGATGCAGCAGCCGGTCTTCTCGCAGATATATTAGAAGCTCATAAGAACTATCTGGGTACTTTTTTTGAAGAAGGTGTAGCGAATTGAAATATATAGCGGCATTTGACGGAGGTGGAACAAAAACCAGGTGTGTTATAGGTGATGAAAAAGGACATATACTTGCAGACTGCTGTATGGGAGCATCAAATCACCAGACAGTAGGCTTGGAAAAAACTGAAGAGGTATTGGGAGAGCTTTTTGAAAATGCTCTTCAAATCTCTAGGCTTGGTAAAAAGGATATCTCCATTGCATATTTAGGTATGTCAGGGGCAGATATGGAATCTGACTTTGAGGCTTTGAATACAGTGTGTTCCAAAATCTTTGCTGAAACAGCCTATAGAATTGTAAATGATACATGGATTGCAATGCGAAGCGGGCTCAAAAGCAAATGGGGTGCCGTTGCAATATGCGGTACAGGCGCAAATTCGGCTGTTCAGCACCCTGACGGCAGAAAAGTTATATTACGTGCTTTATCATACATGCTTGGCGGCTATGGCGGAGGAAATTTTTTGGCAACAAAAGCTCTTCATCATGCTTTCAGAGCTGACGAAGGCACAGGGCAGCCCACTCTGCTGGAGGAGTATTTGCCGCAGGTTTTAGGTGCCGGTAGTATGGGAGGCCTTTTGGAGCTTCTATACCCTGAAAATAAGCTGGGAGTTGAAGGCTTAGGAAAGATTACTCCTCTTGTCTTTGAGTTGGCAAATAAAGGTGATGTAGTGTGCCAGAACATTCTTGCCGATATGGGATGTGAAATGGGCAAAATTCTTGCAGGACTCATAAAGCGCTTGGGTATGGAAAGAATGAATCTTCCAGTAGTAATAGGCGGCAACGTATTTAAAGGCTGCAGCCCCATACTGATTGATGAGTTCCGCTGCTCCTTGCACAAAACCGCACCTTATGCATATTTGGTGTGTTCCAGCTTCCCTCCAGTAGCCGGAGCTTACCTCAGCGGTATGGATGAGCTGGGAATAGAATGCAGTGAAGAGCTATACGGCAATCTGGAGAATTTTTTCATAAGCGACTAAAATGAATTCAGAAAAACCTCCCGCTAAAGCGTGAGGTTTTTTACTACATAGTCATATATTTCATTGTGGATATCATCTATACCTCTTAAGCAGCCGTTTGCAGTACATTCAATCCTTTTCCAGCCATATTTATCAGCTATCCGGCAAGCATTCAGATAAGTCTTTCTGAGGTATTCCCTGTCGCTTTCATGTATGTCCTTCTTGGAACCGCCGGTTATTTTGTTGTTTCGGTTCGACATCAGGCTGTTGCTGATATCTGTAGGAACATCAAGGAATATTACCATATCAGGAACAGGCAGCCCT
>CAZUGK010000237.1:0-4665 GCA_964619815.1 uncultured Clostridiaceae bacterium
TTGCTAAGTGTCGTTTCGCATGGAAACAGGATCTAGGATTTGTATATATGCTCAGATTTTCGTAGTGGAATAAAATGTACTCAGCCAGAATACAGAAGGGGAGATTTCGTAATGGCACAAAAAGGTGCACTGGAAGGATTGAAGGTTCTAGATTTGACTAGGGTATTGGCCGGTCCCTATTGTTGCGCTATTTTGGCGGACATGGGCGCCGATGTTATAAAAATTGAGCAACCCGGCACAGGTGATGATGCAAGATTTTTTAATCCGTTTAAGAATGGCGAGAGCTCCTATTATATGAATATGAACCGCAGCAAGCGGGGAATTACCTTAAATCTGAAAAAGGGTAAAGATATATTCTTGAAGATGGTCGAAAGTGCTGACGTTGTGGTTGAAAATTACCGTCCCGGAGTCATGAAGAAGCTTGGCTTAGATTATGAGGAACTGAAAAAAGTCAATCCACGGATTATTTATGCAGCTGTTTCGGGATTCGGGCAAACCGGGCCCTATAGCCAATGGCCGGGTTATGACCTCATCGCTCAGGCAATGAGCGGCATTATGAGTGTTACCGGTGAGGCGGACGGAGATCCGACCCGGGCGGGGGGGCCGATCTGCGATGCTGTCGGCGGCTTGACGGCCAGTATTGGAATTTTGGCCGCGCTGCAATACCGCAACAAGACTGGTATTGGGCAAATGATTGACATTTCGCTGCTTGACTCGGCGGTCTCTATTATGACTATCATTAATCAGCATTATTTAGTGGATGGCCGGATACCTCAACGCCGCGGCAATTCGTACGAATCGGGGGCGCCAATGGAATCTTACAGAGCAAGTGACGGTGACATCGTTCTTGCTGTCGGCAATGACAAAATGTGGAAAAAACTGGTTGAATTAATGGAAATGCCAGAACTTCTTGAAAAGCCTGAGTTTGCAACCGTTCATAAGCGCGTACAAAACCGAATTGCGTGCAAAGAGTATATTGAGCAGTGGTCGCAGCAACGGACGGTAGACGAATTGGTAAAAATAATGATTGATACCGGTATTCCGGCAGCCCCCATTTATAATATTGCCCAGGTATGCAATGATCCGCATATTGCCGGGGCTCGCAATATGTTCACCGAATTTGATCATCCGGTTGCGGGTAAAGTGAAAGTCACAAATACCGCAATACGAATGAGTGAAACAGATGCATGCGTCAAATGTCCGCCTCCTGTTTTGGGGCAGCACAATGACGAGGTGTATAAGGAGGTCTTTGGCTTTAGCGAAGCAGAGGTGGAAGATTTACGTAAAGCGGGCATTATTTGATATTAGATTGACAGGTTAGTGGAGTCAAACCCGACTGTCTGTCATGGGTGATCCATTTTCAGTTTGACAGCGGCTTCTATTGAGAGAAGAGATTGTTGAACTTCAAAAGAAAGGTACTATCTAATTCCAGACCGATTATCCAAATATAGTTGAGGGGGAATTTATATTATATGAACGCGCAAACGAACACGGTCACTCCAGCAGATCAGCCGGTAACCAGTGAAGTCTGGAAAGTATTTGTTTTTGTCTTCCTGGGTTGGACCCTGGTTAATTTCAGCAATGTTTATACACTTGCTTCACCATTTATGATTGAGGAACTTCATTTCGAAATTGGCATGATCGGTATTATCGCCAGCGTCTACTCGGCGGGAGGCTTTATCAGTTCTCTCTGGCTGCCGCTGTTAGCGGATAAAAAAGGCAGACGCCTGGGGATGAGTTTGAGTATCCTGGCAGCTGCTTTGTTTAACGGCGGTTTGGGGATAATTAATAATATTTTTCAGGTATTCGGACTTCGTTTTATTGCAGCACATGGACAGACCTGCCAGTGGGGAATAGGTGCATCCTATCTTTCTGAGATGGTTCCTGCCAAAAATCGCGGGGCATTTTTAGGCGCTATGCAAAGTGGAACACCGGTGGGGACCTTCCTTTGCTCCGGCGTGTTTGCGCTGGTATCCGGCTGGGGCTGGGGCTGGAGAGAGTTTTGTTATGTAGGTTTGTTCGGGCTTATCCTGATCCCATTTATTATGGGTATGCTCAAGGAAAGCCCTCAATGGATCAAGTATAGAGAAGATGTGGAAAAAGGCTTGATTGATCCTGCCCAGAAAAAAATCTCATTGTCCGAGCTGTTTAAGCTAAAATATCGCAAGAACACGTTGATCGCGATGTCCTTGCATATCGTTGGCGCATTCTGGGCGTGGGGAAATATGACATGGTTTCTTGTTGCCATGCGGACAGACTTCCATTTTGACGCTGTGACATGTGGTAAAATGAATATGCTTCTCTGGGGAACTGCTATTATTGGCTATCCGATTATGGGTAAGATTTCTGACATCATTGGCCGGAAGAAAGGAATGTTGCTGGCCAGTTCGCTGACAGTAATCTCCTGCATATTGTTGTATATCGCTTCGAAAGGCAGCGCAGCGGTAGCCTCACAGGGTAGTATGCTTTTATATATGGCAACCATTATGCTGGGATTCGGTATGGGTCAACATTCTGTCTTGATAGCTTACTCGAGTGAAATATTCCCGTCTCACATTCGGGCTGTTGGTACTTCTGTTTCAATCGGCGCAGGGCGTGCCTCTGCCGTCTTTACCATGCTTTTGCTTGGATATATTGCGCAGAATTCCTCTGCTACAACAGCGGAATTAGTTGCGGCATTTGGTGGCTGGCTAATGGTTCCGATAGTCTGGATTTTCGGTAAAGAAACCGCCAGAAAGAATTTGAACGACATCATCGATTGAGTGGACTAGGTGAACAGGAAAACAGTGCAAGCTTAGGCTGACAATGAAGTTCTTTACAATAGCCCATTTGCTCATTGACAGTTAAAGCTGCTGGCTTTCTGCTATATATAATTTAAGAGGAGGATCATTAATGTTTGAAAAAATGATGCAGCTTCAAGCGCTTATTAACGGCGCGGAGGCAGAAAAGTTTCGGGAGTTTTATTATGGAAAGTTTTTTACGGGAGATATTACCATTGCCGACAGCGGTGAAACAGCTACACTGTCGTTTCATTTGGGAAAGTGCGTCAGTGTAGTAAGGGGAGTTCCCAACACCGGTGTGGACATTGGTGTAGCTGGTGCTAAAGAGGACTGGGAAAAGTTCTGCACCCACAAATCCCTCAGTGTGGCCACGAATAGGGGAAATACCAACAATCTAACCACCATGGGCGGCGCCATTCGTTTCAGACAGAATTTTAATGTTGTGGCACAACTGATCCGGGTATATGCGGGTATTCGCTAACAATTATAGGTAAAGGGAAAGGGGAAATAACTATGGCAATTACAGGCTTTTATATTAAAGTGAACGGTATTAATATATATTGCGAGACCAATAATGCACCCAATGATCAGGCAACCATTATTTGCCTGCACACAGCAGGGCGTGAAAATAGGCAGTATCATGATATGATGAATATTTTTGCCGGCAAGTATAACATGATTTCTTTCGATATGCCGGCCCATGGTAAGAGCTGGCCGCTGCCGGGCAATAAGGTTATCAATAACTATAAAGACTACGGTAAGTTTGTTTGGAGTGTTATTCAGGAGCTTGGAGTAGACAATCCCATCGTTATTGGTTGCTCGATGGGCGGCAACATCGTCTACCATATAGCCCAGGAATATCCTGTTCGCGCAATTGTTTCGATGCAGGGCTCCGACTATACTCCTACTATTGATGAACGCATTTTGGAACTGTTGAACCATCCTTATGTTAGCTGTCAGCATTCCCACCTGGAGTTTTCCGAGTGTCTGATTGGAAAGGCCACTACACAGGAAAGGAGAGATTTCATTCTCTGGGGGGTTATGTCGGAAATCGGTATTACCAAACAAGGGGATCTGACACAGTATAACGGCTTTGATGTCCGGGACAAAATGGACAAGGTTACCTGCCCGACACTTGTTATTCACGGACTTGACGACCAGATTGCTACCGAGGAGATGGCAAAAGCCACTATTGCCCGTATTACCAATTGTAAGAAATTGGTTTACAAACCGATTCCAGACTACGGTCATTTTATTCTTGTCGAAAATCCGGAAAAGGTTTGCGAACACATGGACGAATTCATCTTGCAACTTGACTAATTAAATGATGTTAGCCCCTGCTCCGGAAGGCAGGGGCTAACATCCAGTATTTATGGATGGTTCCTACAAGAAGTATGACAAAAATAAATTGAATATATAGAATACTGAAAGAACAATTAACTTTATGCGAGTTATTTATGAAACGCTAATTTTTAATATAGGAGAGAATTTTAGTGAATAAACTTCAGTCTATAATTCAAGTAGCTGAGATTATTCAAAAACTAAATGTTTTTGATTGCAGCGTTACGATATGTGATATGACAGGGACGATCATCCACTATCTTTCGCCAGCAACTTTCGAACTGAGGTTGGTTGAGGGTGACAAAATTTCACCTAGCGGCGCGCTGGCGGCGTGCTTGAATACAGGCAGGCGACAGCAGGTATTTATGCAGAAAGAATTGTTTGGTACTGCCGTAAAGGTTGTTGTTGAGCCTATTTACGATGAAGAAAAAATGGTCGGTATTGTTGGGCTGGCGATTAATTTGTCTACCCACAACACCCTGCGAGAAACATCGCAGACTCTCGCCGCTGCCTCAGAAGAAATTACGGCTACCACAGAGGAACT
>CAZUGK010000238.1:0-4654 GCA_964619815.1 uncultured Clostridiaceae bacterium
TAACGGAAGTGTGCTATGAGCCTAAGAAGGTGTCCATGGAACAGCTTACCTATGAGGATCAGTGGAAAACTCCTGAAAAAACGGTTTCCCTTGAGCTGATATTTGAAAAAGAGCTGGAAAGCATTGTGGAGGAATGGTTCGGGGGAGAACTGTATAAGCAGGAGGACGGAAGGCTCCTTGCAAAGATGCAGACACCCGAAAACAACTGGCTATACGGTTTTATCTTAAGCTTCGGTATGGGAGTGGAAGTAATAAATCCTCCTCATATCCGGAAAATTATTGCGCAAATCTCAAAAGGAATATATGAAAAATATACATTTTGAACATGACATACAGGTGTCATATATGCAATGTTATAATCAAGAAAAAAGCCAAAGGAGGCTACAATAATGGATTATAAAATTGAGTTGAAGGAGCAGGTAGCTCAGCCTGTATTATCAATTAGGAAGACCACAGCAGCAGGGAATCTTCCGCAGGAAATCGGCAAAGCATACGGCAGTATCATCCAGTACCTTAATGAAATAGGTGAACAGCCGGCAGAAGCACCATTTACTGCGTATTACAACCTGGACATGGAGCACCTTGATGTGGAGATGGGCTTCCCTGTCTCAAAGCAGCTTGCCGGCAGAGGTGAAATCAAAGCAGGCGTAATTCCTGCAGGAAAGTATGCAGAGTGTATGTACAAAGGACCCTATGCAGAAATGGTGCCGGTATACGATGCCATGAACCGGTGGTTAGGTGAAAATGGACTTGCAGCAACAGGTGTATCCTATGAGTTCTATTACAATTCACCAATGGATGTGCCCGAAAGTGAACTTCTTACCAGAATAATGTTCCCGGTTAAATAGTAATTGTTGAGGGAGGCGCTGTTGTGAAGTATGAATGGAAAAAACAAGCCAAAGAACTGTATCTGCCTAAGAGTCAACCTGAGATTGTGACGGTGCCTTCCATGAAGTTTTTCATGCTTGATGGTAAAGGTAATCCGAACAGTGAGGAATTTTCTGAGGCTGTCGGAGTGCTATACTCCCTTTCCTATGCAGTAAAAATGATGCCTAAGAAGGGTGTGACTCCTGAGGGGTATTTCGAATACTCTGTTTTCCCCCTTGAGGGAGTATGGGATTTGGCCCCTGAGGCAAGAGGCTTGGAAGTGCTGGATAAGAACAGTCTTATATATACAATAATGATAAGGCAGCCGGATTTCGTAACGGAAGGTACAGCAAGATCCGCCCTTGAAAGCACGGTAAAGAAGACAAAGCATCCGATGCTTGAGAAGGTAAGGTTCGGAAGCATCGAAGAGGAAATGTGCGTGCAGATGCTGCACTTGGGGTCTTATGACAACGAGCCGGGTTCCTTTGCAAAGATGGAGGAATTCTGCAAGGCCAACAACCTGAGGAGAATATCCAAAATCCACAGGGAAATATACTTGTCTGATGCAAGAAAGACTGCAGTGGAAAAGCTGCAGACAGTTCTCCGTTTTAAAGTGGAGGCTGTAGGGAACGACGCCCTCGTCGTTCCGTAATAAAGGAGGCGGTTATATGGTTGAACAGGACCTTATATTGGATGGAAGCCATGTGCCTACCTACGATGAAATAGAGCAATATATTAATATGCCTGCACAGGAGCTGTGGAGGCATATTAATCATTTCATCCGGGAGAGATATAAGGCTTCGCCCAAAATAATGTACAGCAAATGTTCTGGCAAGCCCGGATGGAATGTAAAATACCAGAAATCCGGAAAGTCGCTTTGTACTCTGTACCCTGAGAAGGACAGTTTTGTTGCTTTGGTCGTAATTACGCTGGATATGCTGCCGGTAATTGAGGCTTTATCTGAAGAACTTAGTGAAGAAACCCTTCAAACTATCAGAACGGCAAGGCCTTTCAACGGTACTAAATGGCTGATGCTCCAGGTAAAGAGTGATTCACAGCTCAGTGATGTTAAGCAGCTTCTACTTTTGAAGCATGAATCACAGAAACCTGCTGCACCTGTCATATGAAAGCACAGGAAGACAGGAAATTTATTTTTCTCCATGTTACTGTTCTTTACCTGGGCTCAAGCATCTCAGCCGCATTGTATGAGCTTCTTACCAGCGGGGCTGATGCAACAAAGCTAAAGCCAAGATTTAATGCAGCTTCCTTATATTTTTTAAAGGCCTCAGGTGTTACATATTCCACAACAGGGTAGTGCTTCGAGCTTGGAGCCAGGTATTGCCCGATGGTCAGAAAGTCACAGCCTGCCGCGCGAAGGTCTTTAAACACTCCTATTACTTCTTCTTCCTTCTCTCCAAGGCCTACCATAATCCCTGATTTTGTCAATACGCTACTGTCTATTTCCTTTACTCTCCTTAAGAGCTCCAGGGAACGCTCATATAAGGCTGCCGGACGCACTTCCGGATATAATCCGGGCACTGTTTCAATATTATGGTTAAGTATTTCAGGTTTTGCTTTCACTACTGTTTTCAATGCTTCATAGCTCCCCCTGAAATCAGGTATAAGCACCTCTACTACCATATCGTTTTTCAGAGCCTTTATTGCCTTGATCACTTTTGAAAAATGATTTGCTCCTCCATCCGGCAAGTCATCCCTTGTTACTGAAGTTACGACTACATGCTTAAGTCCAAGCTCAACTGCAGCTTCAGCAACATGTTGAGGCTCTTCGGGGTCAACAGGCTGAGGCTTTCCGTGGGTAACATTGCAGAACCTGCAGTTTCTGGAGCATTGACTGCCCAGTATCATAAAGGTTGCAGTTTTTTTACTGAAGCACTCCATTCTGTTTGGGCAATTAGCCTCTTCACATACAGTATTCAGGGAGAAGCGCTCAAGTATCTCTTTTACATAGTCCAGGCTTCGTCCTTTGTTTAAATCTATTCTAAGCCACTCAGGTTTTCTTTTCACATTCATAGGGTTCTCCTCCACAAGCTTCATAACTGGATGGACAGCTTATCAAAGCCATCATAATCAAAGCTTTTCATAAAATATTCAAGTACCATTTTATTGGCATTTTGGAAATCTATTTCTTTCCCTGTAATATTCTGCAGGGAAGTTACGCCCTTTCCGACTATCCCACAGGGTACAATCAGCTTGAAGTGTTCAAGGTTTGTATTAACATTAAAAGCAAAGCCGTGCATTGTAACTCCGCGTTTCACCGCCAAGCCTATTGCCGTAATTTTGTTATTTCCCACCCATACGCCGGGAAATTCAGGATTTATTCCACTATCAATGCCGTAGTTTTCTTTAAGCAGCCTGATAAAGGTTTCCTCCAGCTTCTCTACAAATGTTCTGATTCCAATTCCTTTATCTCTCAGGCCTACTATAGGGTATCCTACAATCTGACCTGGGCCATGGTAGGTCACATCTCCTCCACGTTCTATATGATATACCTCAATTCCGTTGTCCTGAAGGTATTTTTCCGGTACGACAACATTGGATTCTGCGGCATGCCTTCCCAAGGTTATGACAGGCGGGTGCTCAACCAGGATTAATGTATCCCCTGTCTCACCCTTCTGTCTCTTTTCAAGAATTTCATACTGTATATCCAAAGCCTTTTTATAATTGCATCTTCCCAAATTCAATACATTTAAGTTCATTTTTTATTCCCCTTATAGTTATATATGTCATAACAAGCTGCCGTGGGGCAGCTTGTTATGTCTTGAATCTTTAATTGTTCCAATATTTATTGCTTGCTTCCATCCCATTTTAATATGAGACTTCTTGCTGCTTTAGCTTCATCAATTCTTCTGACCCTGGTATCATGAGGAGCTGACTTCAATATTTCCGGATTTTCCTTGGCTTCTTCCGCAATCCTAATCATTATATCGATGAAGCCGTCAAGAGTCTCCATACTTTCAGTCTCTGTAGGCTCTATCATTATTGCGTCACTAACGATGAGAGGGAAGTAAATTGTCGGTGGATGATAGCCATAGTCCAGAAGGCGTTTAGCTACATCAAGGGTAGAAACATGATTCTCGTTATCCAAAAGTCCGCTCAATACAAATTCATGCTTGCATACCTGGTCCATCGGAAGATTGTAATACTTTTTCAGCTTGCTCATCAGATAGTTTGCATTAAGCACTGCTGTCTCACTTACTTCCTTCAAGCCCTCGGCACCCATTGAGAGTATATATGCATAGGCTTTGACTGCAACGCCAAAGTTGCCGTAGAAGCTCTTTACCTTGCCGATTGAATACGGCCTGTCATAATCCAGAATATATTTGTCGTCTTTTTTCTCTATAACAGGAACCGGAAGGAATTTAACAAGGTCACTCTTGACCCCTACAGGCCCGCTTCCCGGTCCTCCTCCGCCGTGAGGAGTAGAGAAGGTCTTATGCAAATTGATATGGATTACATCAAAGCCCATATCCCCTGGCTTTGCAATTCCCATAATAGCATTTGTATTAGCTCCGTCGTAATACAACAGTCCTCCTGCTTCATGCACCAGGTCCGCTATCTGTTTTATATTCTGTTCAAAAAGTCCAAGGGTGCTCGGGTTTGTCAGCATCAAGCCGGCAATCTCATCATTAAGCACTGCCTTTAAGCTATCAAGATCAACAGCTCCGTTTTTGTCAGATTCTATTTCTACAATTTCAAAACCCGCAACAGCAGCACTGGCAGGGTTTGTTCCATGGGCTGAGTCAGGCACGATAATTTTACGCCTCTT
>CAZUGK010000239.1:0-4653 GCA_964619815.1 uncultured Clostridiaceae bacterium
CTAATAAAAAAGCCGGGAGATTGATCTAAATCTCTTGGCTTTATATCAAAGTATAATATATCTCAATGTACTGCCATGCAATGGGTAATGGTTTTTTCCCCTACGTTTTACAAGCAAAAAGAACCGTCCCTGCTGCTTTTATCCTTTACTGCAGCATTATTTGTCACACTTTTTTTGCGGGTAAGCTACTTCAACAGTTTGGGTACTATCTGCGGACAGAAAAACATGAACCTGGGATTTTTCAAGGTTGAAGTTCTGCAAATGGATTACAGGTCTGAAATTCCGGGTATTGATAAGGAAATTCCTGCTGAAGGCCTCCTCATCATATTGTGCATACACAATATCAGCAATTATAATAGTATGATCACCTGCATCTACAAGCCTGAAAACCTTGCACTCCAGGTTTGCCCTGCACTCCATTATGCAATTTGGCTCAATTACCGCAGAAGGCATACGGGTGAAACCGGACCTATCAAATTTATTCTCTCCGAATTTTGTTGAAAAGGAGCACTCTACCAGTTTTTCCGCCATGCTCAAATCCGGGATGTTGACTCCAAACTCTCCGGTTCTTTCTATGTTTTGCAGGCTTTTTTGCTTCTGAGGCTTGCTCATAAGTGCCAGAGATACTCTCGGAGGCTTGTGGGATGCGGGATGTATCCAACTAAAGGGTGCTACATGGTCCGTACCATCCTCATTTTTTGTAGTGCATAAAATAGGACGGCTTGGCTGAAGCAAAAAAACACTATTAAAGAATTCACTTTCTTCCATAACCTTCTTCATATTGCTCATCTCCTATTCGTCAAGTGCAACCAGTTCAAAGACCACAGTGTTATATGGGTCTGGGCAGGCTACAAGGGTGGTATTGCTGCCTTCCGGCTCCCAGGGAAAGCTTCCGCCGAATTTCATTGCAAAGGCATAGGGGAACAGCGCATTATATGCCCAGCCGCAAAAATCACTGTGCCTGATATCCATCTCAAACTCATCCCCAAGTTTGATTCCAAGGTCGCAGCCCTTTCCTCTTACTTCTATAACCTTCGCTATTACTCTTTTTTCCTTCATTTCAATGCCTGCCTTGTATATTTCTCTATTCTTTCCAAGGCTGATTTCAAGTTTTCCATGGAATTGGCATATGAAATCCTCAAAAATCCTTCTCCCTGCTTTCCGAAAGCTGAGCCGGGAACGGTTATTACCCCTGCCTTTTCCAACAATTCATTGGCTACTGTAAAAGAATCCTTTCCCAAGCCTGTTATATTGGGAAATACATAGAAGCTTCCTTTAGGCTTGATGCAGGTTATGCCCTCTATTCTGTTTAAGCCGCTGACTACCAAGTCTCTTCTTTCCCTGTAGATTTCCGTCATTTCCGCAGCTCTGTCAAACAGGCTCAGTGCCTTTAATGCTGCATACTGGGAAGCTTCAGTAACACAGGCTACTATATTTTCCTGGAGCCTTATCATCTTGTCGATTATTGCTTCATTTCCCATTCCATAACCGACTCTCCAGCCTGTCATAGCAAAAGACTTGGAAAAACTGTTTACTACTATTGTTCTTTCCTTCATGCCCGGCAAAGACAGTATCGACTTATGCTTCATATTATCATAAAGCAAGGTACTGTATACTTCGTCCGAAATAACCGAAAGGTTATGCTTCTTCGCCAGTTCAGCAATAGCTGCCAGGTCTTCATCCTCCAGCACAGCTCCGGTGGGGTTGTTTGGAGAATTTATCATAAGTATTTTGCTCTTATCGGTTATTCTCTTTTCTATATCTTCCACATTGAGCCTGAAACCTTTATCCTCCCAGACCGGCACCGGAACAGGAACTCCTCCGAAGAATCTGACCTGTGAAAAATAGTTCAGCCATTGAGGATCCTGAATTAGCACTTCGTCACCCGGAGAGACCGTAACCATTAATGCCAGGGCTAAAGCTCCCATTCCACCTGTAGTTACAATAATTTCATTCTCCGGGTTTACCTCCATACCCTGTCTCAATGCATACCGGGATATTGCATTTCTCAACTCAACTATTCCGGCATTTGCCGTATAATGAGTCTTTCCGTTTTTCAGAGCATTACAGCCTTCCTCTACTATCTCGGGCGGAGTGTCCAAATCAGGTTCACCGATTCCTAAATTTATAGAACCAGGAAAGTTCTTTGCTCTGTCGAACATGGCCCTTATGGCACCCTGATGTAATTCCAAGGCTTTATCATTTAAAAAAGTATTCATATGCTACTCACTCCATTTTTTTATTAATACTCTCCGCTTATAACAAGATTTCAATGAGGGTTTTTTGTACAGTTGCAAAAAACCTACCCGAGCGTTTCAACGAGGCGGGGGATATATGCCCACCGCCTATCACAAAATTGGTACCCGCCACTTATAGAAGTGGGGGACATATTTTCGCCTCGTTATAATTGCTTATTTCGTATGAGATACAGACTTTCCAAGCCTTCCCTGGTAAGGTACTTCTCCGGAGAATCAACTTCCCTGCCTGACCTTATATCCCAATAAATCATTCCGGCATAGCTTGCATCTCCGGCAAGAATGACCCCAAATATTCTTTTATCCTTGATGATTACTTTCCTGTATATGTTCTTCTCATGGTTAAATCTGGTATATGTATTGCAATCCTCAGCTTCATCATTGATATTTCCTATGGATATAAAGGGCACTCCGTAAAATTTCACTGAGTTCATACCAATACCGCCCTGGTACTCCCTGTCAATACCCAAAATGTCATAGGCAGCTATTTTCCCCTGCTCCATTGCATCAGGCCATAAAGTAAACAAATCCTTTTCTTCGCACAAAATGCTTCTGCCTTGAGCCACGTCACCCGCAGCATAAATATCCGGCACAGAGGTACGCATATGGTTATCCGCCAGTATGCCCTTATCAACGGAAACTGCCGTATTCTTAACCAATTCAGTATTAGGCTTTACGCCCTTCCCGACCACAACCAGATCACAGTCAACAATACTTCCGTCCTTTAATTTTACTCCGCTGACCGAGCCTTCCCGGGAGCAAAAACCATCAATCCCTGCACCTACTTTTATCTCTACACCCTGCTTTTCAAATAAGTCCTTTACCATGGCAGAGCTGTGAATATCCAGGGTTTTATTCAACACACGATTTGATTCAACCAGAACTGTTACCTTTTTTCCAAGGCTGTTTAAGGCCCAAGCTGCCTTCATGCTTACCAGGCCTCCGCCGATAACCGCACAAGCTTCGGCAGCTTCCGCCCTTTTCTTTATTTCCAATGCATCCTCAAGATTTCGTAAACAACAGATACCTGCCATGCTGCTTGCTTCTTTGTACGGCATTTTGGGACTCGAACCTGAGGTAATAATTAATTTGTCATAGGTCTTGTAGCCATCTTCCTCAATTATTACCCTTTTAAGTCCCGTATCTATAGAAGTTACGTTACCCCTTAGAAACTTTAGCCTTGCATCCTTAAAGAAGCTTTCTTCCACAAATGATAATCCGTCCTGGTCAATTTCTCCGGCAATAAAGTTAGGAAGTAAAACTCTGGAATAATAATATTTTTTATCCCTGGATATGACAGTTATTTTTATATCGGCGTCCCTATCATTAAGCAAAGCAGCTGCGGCACTTTTGGATGCCGCACTGCTGCCTACTATTACAACTTCCATCAGTATCTCTCCCTACAAATCATACATTCTGTCAAATACGCGCCTTCTTTTTTCTTCTACGAGCTTTCTGTAGCTACCGAATTTTATCGCTCCATGCCTGCATACTTTTGCGCAGCATTCCTCTCCGCCGCAAGTATCACATTTATAATTGAAATGCTCAGAGGTGCCGACGGCATTAAAAGGGCATACCATCACACACATATTGCAATGGACACATTTTTCCTCATCAAGTACAACATAATTATCATTTCTTCTGCTTATTGCACCGGCAGGGCATGCATCCAGGCAGGGAGCCTCCTCGCAGTTACGGCATATAAGCTGCATGAAGCCGTATTCATCCTGCTCAGTAAAGGAAATTCTCGATTTTCCTAAGTTAAACTCTTTTTCTTTATTATACGAGCAAGCCATCCGGCATAAATTGCAGCCGGTGCACTTCTTGTTCCTTAACCATACAATCCGTTCCTCGTCCATTATCTCTAGCCTCCATAAATATAGGGAAGAATAATAACTTCACTGTCCACATTCAATACAGTGTCAGCACCGTTAAGCGTATGGGCATTCCTTCTGTTCACTAGAACCACAATACTCTGGGACAGCTGCCCCTGGCTATCCAGTATCAGGTCAATTTTCTTGCCAAAGACTGCTACCAGCTTATCGGATAAGTCTCTTATATCCGTGGCATCCAGTTGAACTGTGTCTGTTCCGGTGATTTTATTAATTGGAGGTAAAAACCTGATAAACGCCATAATTTCCCCCCTATGGTCTATAGGCTCCTGCCAGACAGTAAAATACCGGTTCTGGCAACTCTGCTGCCAAGAGACCTGCAAAGCTCCAAGGCTTCCTTATCCTCCAGAATAGCATCTGTTTTGGCACCTTCATTGCCCATTTGCCAGCCGGAAGCACCAATATAACCGCCCTTATGGGGCTCACTGACAGTTACAAAGCCATTTAGAAGCAAAAAATGAAGCATGTTGGTCAAAGCTTGCTCCTGGCCTCCATTCCTGTCATAG
>CAZUGK010000240.1:0-4601 GCA_964619815.1 uncultured Clostridiaceae bacterium
AAGTAATGGCCAAAGATTGTAGGCAAGATGCGGTCAAACAAGCCGAGCAGCGACAATATTAGAAAGCAGTTCGACAGCTTGCGGGATACCATACTGGACATGAATAACATAGAAAGCAATATATCTGATATCCTTAACGGGTTGAAGCTGCTTACCGATAATGACAGGAAGCTGGTAGGGGAGTATGAAGCTATAAGCGGTAAGGTAAAGAATCTTGCTGAAATTGCTGAACAGAATACCGAACTTGTAACTGAAGTAGGATCTTCCATAGAGGACGAAACAAAATCTGTTGTTACACTGCAAAGCATTGTTGAAGAGATGGAAGATAATTCGAGTGCATTATACAGGAAGCTTATTGAAGAGGAAAATAAAAACATTCCGACGATAATAGTACTGAGTACGGAAGATTTCTATCCATACACAATATATGACAGCAAAACGGATACGTTCTCAGGCATTGATGTAGATATACTAACAGAGATATATGGAAGAAAAGGATATGAGGTCAGATACAGGAATGTTACCTTTGCAAGTGCTCTGAGGCTTATCCGGAAAGGGCATGCGGACATAATCCCAACACTGATCAAAAACAAGCAAAGAGAAGAGTACATGTACTTTTCAGAACCATACAGAGAAGCAAATAGAGACATTTTTCTGACATGTATTGATTCAGGTGTTCAGATAAATAGCAGTGAAGACCTGGAGAAATATACAATAGGCATAGTGAAAGGGTACACTTATACAGGAATACTAATGGACAACAATAGAATCAAAAAGGATATAAGTGTCAATGAAGACATACTATTTACCAAGCTGTTGAAGAATCAGATAGATGCTATAATACTTAATGATACAGTGCTGGAAGACTCTACTAAAAAGTATGACTTAGAAGGTAAGGTTTCGGTTCAGAAATTCTCAATACTGGATCAGGAACTGGGCAGAAGAATGGCATTTACTAAGGTTGAGAACTCAAAGCATTTGGTTGAACTGTTTAACGAAGGCTTCAAAAAACTTTCGAAGGATGGTACACTGGATAAAATATATAAAAAATACCTGCAGCAAGTATAAATAATAGTTTTCAAAGCATTTTGGAAAACTTGCAAAAGCTCATCAGAAATATACTGAAGAATATGATGTTTACTGTTTGCCTATTGAATCTGTGGAAGAGATTACCACAGATTTTTATTTTTTGTCCCAATGATTCTATCAGACTAATTAATAACAAAAACAGTTAAATTGTTGTTGATAATTGCTATTTTTTCATTTATCATAGACAGCGAGTGCTTGCAGAAGCACGTAGAAACATGTAAAAACGGGCATAATATATTAAATATATAAATTTTGTAAGGGGGAATAGAAATGGCTAAACGTGTTATACAAATCCAGGAAAAACTGCCTCTAATCGAAAGTATACCGTTAAGCTTCCAACACTTGTTCGCAATGTTTGGAGCATCTGTGTTGGTTCCGATGCTTTTCAAAATCAATCCTGCAACTGTATTATTGCTTAATGGTATAGGAACATTGCTTTTTATCTTTCTCACGAAAGGGAAAATTCCTTCTTTTCTCGGCTCAAGCTTCGCATACCTGTCACCCGCATTTGTAGTTATGGCATCTCAGGGTTTTCAGGCTGCTCAGGCTGGATTTGTTGTATCAGGACTGCTTATGCTGGCAGTTGCAATACTAATCAAATACGCAGGCATTGATTGGATTGATGTAGTATTCCCACCGGCTGCAATGGGAGCAATAGTTGCAATCATAGGACTGGAGCTGGCACCGACTGCAGCAAAGATGGCAGGTTTGGTAACCGAGGGGGGTATGCCCTTGGACCCCAAATATCTGATTGTATCTATTTCAACTCTGGCCATAGTAATTATCGGCTCGGTAATATTCAAGGGATTTCTGGCTGTAATACCTATACTGGTAGGCGTTGTTTCAGGATATGTAATTGCGCTGCTCACCGGGATTGTAAATTTTGAAATTATAAAAGAAGCATCATGGTTTGCAATACCTACATTTTCTGCTCCGGTCTGGGATGCCTCTGCCATGCTTACCATACTGCCTGCAACTCTTGTGGTCATAGCAGAGCATGTAGGACACCTTATAGTCACAGGAAATATAGTCGGAAAGGATCTTACTAAGGACCCCGGCCTGCACCTGAGCTTGGCTGGCGATGGGCTGTCAACAACAATCTCAGGCCTGGTAGGCGCAGTACCCACTACAACCTATGGGGAAAATATAGGTGTCCTTGCAATTACCAAGGTGTACAGCGTATGGGTAATCGGAGGAGCTGCGGTGATTTCAATATTAATATCCTTCATAGGAAAATTTGCAGCAGCGATAAAGACTATACCGGACCCTGTAATGGGCGGAGTATCGTTACTGCTCTTTGGTACAATAGCGGCATCCGGTATAAGAATGCTGGTAGACCAGAAGGTGGATTACAGCAGGCCCAAGAATCTGGTGCTTACAGCAGTGGTACTGATAATAGGCTTAAGCGGAGCACATATACAGATTGGAACGGTTACATTGGCAGGAATGGCCCTGGCTACCATAGTTTCAATAATAATAAGCCTTGTATTCAAGGTTTTTGAAGTAACCGGACTCATGAACGAATAAGAAATTATAAATAAATAATCATAAATTCCTCCTCGTCTCATATAAATTAATAGAAAAACTATAGTAGGAGGAGGAGAACTAATGCCACTAGAGTTAATAAAAAACCCACTAAAAGTATCCAGGATAATAGGCGAAAATATATTCAGCACAGTAGTAGAAGAAGATATAAATGTACCGGACATAAATCCGGATTTATACAAGATACTTGCTCCAAGCGCAACCGTACAGTTAAGGGATTGCGAAGTTTTAAACGACAAGGTCACAGTAAATGGACAGGTACTTATAAGCATATTATATGCAGCAGATGATGAGGGGAAACCGCTGAACAATATGGACGTTGCTGCAAACTTTTCGCAGAATATCGAAATACCTGGTGCCAGACCCAAGATGAGAGAATATATCAATACAGTAATTCAACATATAGACTGCTATATGATAAATTCAAGAAAGCTTGGTATAAAGGTTATAATGGATTTGTTCTGCAGAGTTGAAGATTTGTTTGACCTTGAACTGGCTTCTGATGTCAGAGGTCTGTCAGATATTCAGGTACTTAGGGAACCCAGCAGCTTCAAACAAGTAGTCGGCTATAACAAGGACCGCTACGAGTTTAACGAGGAGCTGAATTTGGCTGCTGACGTACCGGCAATAGACAAGATATTGAGATCGGATTTCAAGGCAGTGGTAAAGGAAGAGAAAACGGTTGACGGTAAGGTTGAAGTGAACGGAATATTGGGAGTAAACGTACTCTATAAGGCTGCTGCTCCTGAAAACCCAATGCAGTATCAGGAATTTGAAATACCATTTACTCAATACATAGAGATTCCTGCAGCAGAACGGAATATGGAATGCGCAACTGACAATGCGCTTCAGGAATGCTACCTGGAGTTAGAAGAGGACTCCAATGGAGAGAAGAGAGTGCTCAATGCTTATGTTGTACTTAGCATGGGAGCCAGAGTTTTCAAGGATACTGAGCAGGATGTAGTTATAGATGCATATAGCCCGACTAATGTAGTGGACATAGAAAAGAACATGGTTTCAGTCAGTGAATTTGTCGGCAAAGGCCGTTCAAATGTTATGGTCAAGGAAACTATGGGCATAAAGCATGGGGATCCGGAAATAGAAAAGGTATGCTATGTAAATGTGATGCCCATTGTAAATGAAGTGAAGCTGCTGGATGACAGGGTTCTGATGGAAGGAATGATGGAGTGTACGGCGGTATATGTGACTTCATATAGTGCGGAGCCTATGTGCAGCATAACAGAGCAGATTCCATTCAGACACTATGTTGATATACCCGGCGTAAGGCTCGGTATGCCATGTACTGTAAAATGCAGCGCTGATAGCGTTAATTTTACCCAGATAAATAATGAGGTAATTGAACTCAGGGTTGTACTCGGGGTTTATGCCGAGGCTGTTAAGCGTACGGAAAAGAAGCTTGTAGATAAGGTTGAGGCTGTAGAAGGCATGAGTATAGACTACGGAAGGATACCGGCAGTGACCATATATATGGTGCAAAAAGGGGATACTTTATGGAGCATCGCAAAGAGATACAACACCACCGTGGATGCTCTGGCAAAGCTGAATAATATTGAGAACCCGAGCAGAGTAATAAATGGAATGCAGGTTATGATACTGAAGAATATCAGATTAGGGCAGAATGGAATCAGATAGTCAAAAACATTGCTGAAAGCAGGAAGTAAAATTCCTGCTTTCGTTTTTTAAAAAAACTACTAAAAATAAGTGATTTGTATTATAATTAAATTGGGGAATTTTGTATACAGAATAAATATAAGTGAGTTATATACAAAACAGTTGGGCATTATATACTGAAATAAAGAATAGTAGTGGGTACGAGAAGGTACGGACGATTCCTGAATCTCCCGTACAGGCTTCGAAGAGATAGCTAGAACCCCGCAGCCCCGGAACCTCGAAACCCCGTAACCACAAATTGGAGTGTGATTACTTTGAATACACAGACCGGCAGG
>CAZUGK010000241.1:0-4533 GCA_964619815.1 uncultured Clostridiaceae bacterium
AATCCACGGCCCATTTCACCGGCTCTTGCAGATTCAATTGCTGCATTAAGTGACAGGAGGTTGGTCTGATCAGCAATATCTTCAACAGTAGTGACTATATTCATTATGTCTGCGACTCTCCTGGAAAGTTCTTCTCCCTGCCTGTTTACATGAGCAAAGCTTTCCTTTACGCCAAGCAGCATATTTGCTACATTCTGGGTTTCCAAAGCTGATTGCTTTATATTGGATATGGCTGTCTTTAACTGTTCACTGCTCTTCAACTCTTCATCAGCAATTTTGTTCAGGGTATTCATGTTTGTTCCGATTATATCTACTGATTTCTCGGTTTCCTCCGCCTGGTGAACTGCACCGTTTGCTACATCCTGTACTACATCCGAAATCCCGTCGGAAACTGTTTTCATATTAACAGCTATATCCGAAAACGCTTTGGTAAAGCTGTACATATCATCGTTTCCGCCTTTTAGGAACAAGAAGTCCTTTTGTAGTTTTTCCTTGATAGCATTAACTTCACTTACGAGAGCCTCAATTGCATCTCCGGTCTTTATTGTGCTGAAGGAGGCAAAATCCAGGTTGTTAAGGCTTTTCAAGTCTTCTTTTAGTGCTGAAATTGGCGACATTATAATTGCAGCAGTACCTGCTGTAAGCACAAATACCAATATGGATATTATGCCGGTGTGTAATATATTGCTTGTCAGTATGTAGCTTGCAGCTGCTGTCAGCAAAGCAGGCATCAATGCTATTTTAACCGGTAGGTTCTTTATAAACCCAAGGGACATAACCCGGCTGAGGCTATAGTTTTTTGTGGTTTTAAAGCCTTTTTCCAGGCGGATTTTAACCCGCAGCATGCTTAAATTGTTTTCAGTACCCCTTTCCAGCTCCTTGACTTCAATCTTCTCATTGAAAAATTCCGCACTGCCTTCAAGCAGGCCAAGAAAATAATCAAACATTCCTCTTTTTGAAAGATATTTGATTTCCAATTCCTTTTCTCCAGTATCAGATGCGAAAAGCCTTGGGGGTACAGCGCCCTTGATCATCCTGGTCAACTGGGTATGGACATCATCCATCATCATAAGAAAGGATTTTAGGCTGCTGCGTTCAAAGTAGGAAGGGAACCATTTGGAAAAGGATTTTATATTACTTCTGCCAATAGCCCTCCATACCTCACTTTCCGTTTTACCGACAAGCTTGCTCACTTCGGAGACTAGATTCTTAGGTTCACTGTCTTCAATTTCCTCAAGGGGAGATATTATTCTGTTCTCCGACCATCCGATTTTTCTGAGGGCACTGTTTACGGTGTCCGGACCATATATCTCTTTTAAACTGCTAATCCAGGTAGAAACAACTGTACCTTTCATAATAACCCTCCAATTATTTCTTTATAATACAAAATTATACGACTTTCGAGGCATTTATACAATACTCGCATTATGCAAATAGTATAAATTATTAAAAAATATTAATAATTGAATTTTTCTTTTTGTTGGGACAATTAGCATATTCTGCTATAATGGTATTGTTTAATTATATATAAAATACAATTGGAGGTCAGATAAGTGGGGAAAAGGGTATTTGCAGTTATAGCTGCACTTATGCTGCTGCTTTCGGGATGCAGCGGGGATGCCAAAGAGGCTGCTGCAGCAACGGGTGATGTTGATATCAAGAATGAAAGGCTTGTAAAGGAATTTGCAGGTACTGTCAATATATTTCACAGGTATGGCGATAACCTGATGCTCAGTGCCGAGGAAGGTGAGATGTTCAAGTACTATGAAATAGATTTAAGTTCTACTCAGGTAAAAGACAGCGAACTGACAGAGACGGCGGGAAATTATATTTACTTCGAGCCAATAGGGGACAAGGGATTTATTGTGGTGGAAGAGCTTGACTACAAGAGCACCATAAAATTCATTGGCAAGGATGATACGGAGAAGGTTATAGCTGAGGATATCGGATCAGCTGATTCCATTAATATTTCAATATCTCCGAAAGCCGGCATGCTTGCTTATACTTCACTGCTGGAAGGCAGCGATATTTATGGAATATATATTTTTGATATGGAAACCTCAGAGAACCACAAGCTGATGGATATAAAGAGTGATGGGCTCATAGAGGGCTTCAGCTATCTGGTTAACTGGTCACCGGATGAGAATAACATAATAATACAAGACAAATACATATATGATACTCACAGCGGTTCGCAAAAAGGGGAGCTTAACTCGGCATACTCACAATGGTCGCCTACAGGCTCCAAAATCGCTTTTGTACTGGAGGAGGAATCGCAGCAGTGGCTTTCAACTACTGATTATTCCATATATCCCGGAAAGAAAGTCTGTGTATATGAACTTTCGACAGGAAGCTACGAAGAAGTTTTTAAGATTGACGGAGATGAGTATGTTTTAGGGGGCATAACCTGGGGCGGAAAGGACAGCCTGCTTTCTTTTTCAGGGATAAAGGTTAAGGATATGAGCTTGCCGGATTGGTACATGAGGCTTAATTACAGCTCTGTATATCTGGTTGAACTGGAAAGCAAGACAAGCAAGCGAATTGAGACTGCTGTTGATGCAAGTGACGGAACAATGGTTGAGCTGGGAAATTTAAAGTTTTCAAATCAGGGGCATCTGCTCAGCTTTACAGTAGGAAACTACGAAAAAAGCAGCCTGCATATTGTGAATACAAAGTCTCTTGAGGCAAAAACCTTTGAGAATGCTGAATACCTTCATTGGATTAGCGGGGAAAACTATTCAATATCAGCAGGACAGGACTCCATGTACTTTGGCATGGATAATTCAATCATACGGATAGATGAAAATCTTCAGGACAATATTAAATATACATCAAAAACCAAGCTGGACGATTTCTACTTGTCTGCTGACGGCAAAGGAATGCTGGTTTTTGAACTGCAGGATAATGTGCATTCAGTGAGATATATTGGAGAATAAAATATACGAAGCGAGGTGCTATATGTACGATAAAATAACTAAAGAGACAATGGTGAAGATTCATTTTGGATGTAAAATTGAAGATATTGCAAGTACTGTGCTCCTTACACCGATATGGAGGCTGGAAGGTTTTAAGAACAAGGCGGATGAGGTATTGGCAGAGTTTGAAGGTTGGTACAAGGGTGTCACCCTTGTATTTAAGAATAAGAGAATAACGGTAATAAGCAGCGGGATAGGGTCTCCCATGTCCGGAGACTGCGCTCTGGCTTTGGGTTATACTGACTGTGACAATGTCATATTCTCAGGCTCTGCAGGAGCAATCAATATGAGCTATAACATAGGGGATATGCTTGCTGTAAGTGAAGCTGTCATTGGCGAGGGCTTTTCCCGTTATCACCGTGAGGATATTAAAAAGGACTGCTTTGGAGAACTGGTATTTGGAGATAAGGGGATAGGCCGAAAAATAATGGATGCCATAAAGAAAAATGAATGCAAATACGGAATTAACTGTTATGAAGGAAGGATATTCTCAATAGATTCTATATTAGGTGAGAGAAAGGATACCTTTGATTATATGGCGGAAAAAGGCTGTGATGCAGTTGAAATGGAGGTATCGGCCGTATTCACTGCGTGCAGGCGGGGAGGCAAGAAGGCTGCTGCTGTGATACTTATAAGTGATCTTCCGCTTAAATATAAAAATTTGTTTGAGGGTATAGCTGAAACTGACATCAAACGGTATAATGAAATAAAGTTTGATTTGCCGGAAATATTGCTGGAAGCCGCTTCAGGCTTTTAGCAAATTAAATTGGAGGTGCAGTATATGAAGTTTGTAAGATTCGAAAGTCAAGGAGTCGTAAGCTATGGTCTGGCAGAAGATACTATTGTTTATAGAATCGAGGGGGATATTTTCAGTGAGTACAAGGTAACCGAAGAACAGTACAAACTATCCGATGTTAAGATGCTTGCTCCATGCAAACCCTCAAAAATTGTTGCTGTAGGTATCAATTATAGGGATCATGCAACTGAAATGAGCCATGAATTGCCGGAAGATCCCATTATTTTTATTAAGCCCTCTACGGCAGTTATCGGTCCGGAGGATATTATAATCAGGCCGGATATGTCCCAAAGAGTCGATTATGAGGCTGAACTGGCCCTTGTAATAGGAAAACAGGCAAAAAACGTTGAACCGTCGGAGGCATTTGATTATGTACTGGGTGCAACCTGCTTAAATGACGTGACTGCAAGGGATTTGCAGAGCAAGGACGGCCAGTGGACCCGTGCAAAGAGCTTTGACACTTTTGCCCCAATGGGACCGTACATAGTTACGGGAGCAGATTATAACAATATAGATATTGAGCTTGTGCTTAATGGTGAAACCAAGCAAAAATCAAACACATCATATTTCATAAACAAAGCTCATGAGATTGTCAGTTATGTTTCAAGGATAATGACTCTGAACCCCGGTGATGTAATAGCAACCGGAACACCTTCGGGAGTAGGCCCACTTTCAAAGGGAGATGTTGTGGAGGTAAGGCTTCAAGGTATAGGGATTCTTAAAAATTATGTGGATTAGTTTTCCAGTGTTGAATAATATTTT
>CAZUGK010000242.1:0-4444 GCA_964619815.1 uncultured Clostridiaceae bacterium
GGCACCGGTTTTACACAATGGAGAGACGATATTGTTGGTTTCGGTCGTGGAACATGCTGCCCAAATGGGCTTCGGCAGGGATGTAGGCCAGACGAGAATCGCAAGAAGCCGGGATGGCATCAATTTTCAGATGGATAACGTTAATTTTATTGATACACAGAGTGTGGAACATCCATACACATTGTATCATCATTTTATAGACAACAGGGTTACAAAGATAGAAGATACTTACTATATCATTACACCCGTTATGGTGCACGGATATGATTCTCCAGTCGGAATGCTTGGAAGCACAAAGGACTTTGTAACTTATGAGAGAATCGACATCATTACCCAGCCTAAAAACAGGGGAGCTTCTCTTTTCCCTGAAAAAATCAACGGGAAGTATTATAAGCTTGACAGGCCTGGTGGCGGCGAAGGATCAAGAGGCGATATCTGGATAAGTGCTTCATATGACCTGGTGCATTGGGGTGAGTTCAAGCCGCTGCTTGCTTCCGGCTATAGATTTTGGAATGAGCAGAAGATAGGGCCTACACCGCCAATAAAAACAGAGCAGGGATGGCTTGTAATTATGCATGGTGTGTTTACACCAGCAGGAGGAACCTATTATTATATTGGCGCAATACTCCTTGATCTTAAGGAACCCTGGAAAGTCATAGGAAAAACCAATAGCTATATTTTGGGGCCTGAAATGGAGTATGAGAAACATGGAAACTGCGACAATACCGTATTTCCTTGTGGTGCAATTGCTGACTGTGAAAGGGATGAGTTAAGGCTGTATTATGGTGCGTGTGATAAATATATATGCCTTGCCACAGGGAGCCTTGGAAATATTGTACAGGCTTGCATTGATGGGTTGTAATACATCAGGATTTGACAAACTTTATTAAGGAGGCATTCGTAATGCTTGACAGTAATATTCTAATCGGTGGTTCACTGCCTAATATCCCCTGGGAAGAAAAGCCAGAGGGTACTAGCGATATCATTTGGCGTTCACAGCATAATCCCATTATACCACGGGATGCAATTCCAACATCGAACAGTATTTTCAATAGTGCAGTAGTTCCTTTTAACAATGGATTTGCCGGTGTTTTCCGCTGTGATGATAAATGCCGCCAAATGCAAATTCATGCAGGATTCAGTGATGATGGCGTGATTTGGAATATCAATCAGGAACGTATTTCTTTTATATGCAGTGATGGTGAAATAGGCAAATTTGAATATGCATATGACCCGAGAGTTTGTTGGATAGATGACAGGTATTATATCACATGGTGCAACGGGTACCATGATTATCCGACCATAGGTGTAGGTTATACGTACGATTTCAAAACATTCTACCAACTAGAAAATGCCTTTCTACCCTTTAATAGAAATGGTGTTATGTTTCCTAGAAAAATTAATGGCAAATTTGCTATGTACAGCAGACCGAGTGATAATGGACATACTCCCTTTGGAGATATATTCTATAGTGAAAGTCCTGACATGGAGCATTGGGGATGCCATAGACATGTTATGTCGCCTGCTCAGCCATGGGAATGTACAAAAATTGGTGCAGGACCTGTCCCCATTGAAACCAGAGAAGGGTGGCTTTTATTTTATCATGGAGTCCGCACATCTTGTAATGGATATGTTTATAGCTTCGGTGCAGCTATAATGGATTTAAATAAGCCTTGGAAAGTTCTTCACAGAACAAAACCTTATCTTATATCGCCACAAAAACAATATGAATGCGTTGGGGATGTACCTAATGTTGCGTTCCCTTGTGCAGCTCTACATGATGCTCCAACAGGAAGGATAGCAATTTATTATGGAGCTGCTGATACAGTAACTTGCCTCGCATTTACAAGGATTGATGAGCTGATTGAATTCATAAAATCAAACTCATCAGTTTAGTAAATATACATGAACTACGAGATGATGTAAAAAGGTTAAAAAGAAAGGGGATATTGAAATGGAAAAAAGCAAATACAATTTAAAGAGGAAACTATTCTTTGCAGGTAATACTCTAATCCTTTGTTTTATTTTTTCAATACTACTATCTGGTTCAGCATATGCACGTGATGCAGCTTACCAGCCGTTTGATACGTTTAGTCCATGGAACTACCCACTGGGTGACGGGGCAACCTTTGCAGATATCAATACACCACAATTCAATCCATATTCCTATCCTCAAGTAAATACGAATTGTCATCTTAATTCCACTTATTACAGTCACCCGGTCTATATTGGTACAAATAATGATCCGGTTCGCAACATTCTTTTCAATGGGTGTGATGAGATTTTCTACAGAATGAATGTTCCTGATGGTGCAGTGCCTTCCCTAGGGACAGATAAGCATATGCATTTAATAGATTCATCTCATACTTATGTTGTTGAAACAATGTTGGCTGACAATACATCCACAGGTAATGGTGACTACAATTGTTATATAGCACTGGAAAATCGCCTGGATGGCATGGGTGTATGCAGCCGGTGGGGAGGAACAAGGGCTTACGGAGGTTCTGCGCTTGGTGGGTTGATTAGGCTTGGGGAACTAACCAATGGTATTCCTCATGCTCTTGCTGTAGCAGTAGAACGCTTGTCGCTGAATCAAAATGGGCCAGACGGCAAACCATGGGTATGGCCTGCAAGCAGCTGCGATGGTGGATATACTACTACATATGGAACTCAGGGGAATTTATATGAAGGCAGCTTGCTTGCTATTCCAAGTAATGTTAATTTGGACGATATCAGAGTTGGTACCGAGCAAAGGCCTTTATCGGCACATGGAAGAAATGTGGCTCTGGCACTGCAGAGATATGGTGCATATATTGTGGACTGTACTTCCATTAACTTTGCCTTTTATGCAGAGCCTACCGTTCCAGTGAGTGAGCCTAATTTTGATTATTCAGCTATAGATACAGATTTACGTGAGCTTGCAAGATATATGAAAGTGGTAACCAATAATTCACCGGCCAATGTGGGAGGGCCGGGAAACAGGTTGGCTCCATTAGCTGAACCGCTTGGCCAAAACCTGGCTCCTCAGGCAGCAGTATCGGTTTCATCACAGTTGAATTCTACCTGTGGAGCAATCAATGCAGTAGACGGAAACATAAGTACAGAGTGGACTTCAAATGGAGAACAGACACCATGGATTCAACTTAACTGGTCTGACAGTAAATCGATTAGTAGTATAGCGTTATATGACAGACCGGATGCATCCAGCAATATAACTGCATCGAGGCTTGATTTCAGTGATGGCAGCAGCATTGATGTCGGTTCCCTTTTTAATGATGGTACGATCAAGGTCATTCCAGTGAATAAAGGTGTAACCTGGGTAAAATATGTCGTAACAGGTGGAAACGGCACTAATGTTGGCTTATCCGAGATAAAGGTATTTGATTCACCCAATATTCCCTTGTCGGTTACCGCTTCTTCTCAATTAAGTGATGAAAGCGCATCCTCCAAGGCCGTTGACGGTATAATCGGGCAAAATGTAGGAGGTGAGTGGATATCCACTGAAACAACCCCGTGGATACAGCTTACATGGATGGGTGGCAGCAAGTACATTAGTAAAATCAAGCTATATGACAGGCAGGACACATCCAACAATATAACTGCTTCAAGGCTTGATTTCAGTGATGGCACAAGCATTGATGTCGGAGCACTTCCTAATGACGGCAGTTTGAAGGAAGTCGCAGTTGGCAAAAATGTTACATGGGCGAAATATGTAGTAACCGGTGGCACCGGAAACATGGTGGGTTTATCCGAGATTGAGATTTTAGATACCATTGATGCCGCAAAGTTGGATCAACTATATGCGGTGGATTTCGATAACGGGCAGGCTCAGAATTGGACGCTATCCACAAATGTATCTGTACAGAACAAGAAGCTGAGATTGAATAATTTGAGTGGAACTGAAACTGCGACTTACACAGATACGCCTTTTAATAATTTTGTCTATCGGGTGGATGTAAATACAATAGCAAGCAGTGACAACCAGAAACTAAGGCTAAAATATAGATGTGACGGGGACGGCTCATACAATTTTATTGAGTTGGGCGGGGGGGCTTCGAATACTGTACGGTTTGGGAAATGTATGGCGGTCGACAGCGGAAGGTTTGATAACTATGTTGCAACTTATGTGGGCAGTTATCCCATCAACAACGGCCCGGTAACTTTTGAGATTCGGGTAGATTATGATTCGAATATTACAGTAAAAGGAATAAAAAATGGTGTGACAACAACCTTGTTCAAGTTCAAAGACGATGTCATAACTGCAGGCAGGCCAACCAGTTTTATTGGAGTACAATGCACGAACATGGATGTAAGTATTGACAATGTGTGGATAGGGAAAATCGAATATTTCGAGGATTTCAACGATGGCATGGCCCAAGGATGGAATTTGCAGGCCGATGGTTCAATCAATAATAATGCATTAAGATTAAATACAAGCGGAAAT
>CAZUGK010000243.1:0-4387 GCA_964619815.1 uncultured Clostridiaceae bacterium
TCCAGCGTACTATTGGAAATAGGGCTGTTGGCAGGCTGCTCTCAGAAATCAGAAAGCCCTCTTTTACAGTTCAACAATTACCGATTCAGAAGCAGGAAATTCCTGAGGAAGAAGAACTACTGCAAGGTATGTTTGAAAGTAAACCTTACGAAAAAATGTGTCCCTCATGTATGCAGAGGCAAGAAATCCCTGAAGAGGAAGAGCCTCTACAGGGTAAGTTGTATGAAACAATTCAGCAATTGGAACCTGAAGAGGAAGAGGAGCCGTTGCAAGGTATTTTTGAAGGGAAGCATGAACAACCATGCCTGTCATGTTCCACAGCCTCTATTCAAAAAAAGGAAGAAAACCATACAGGAATGCCTGATAATTTAAAAGCTGGTGTGGAGAATTTGTCAGGTATTGATATGAGTAATGTGCGGGTGCATTATAATTCGTCTAAACCCGCTGAAATTGGGGCGTTGGCGTATACACAGGGAACAAATATTCATGTAGCTCCGGGGCAGGAAAGGCATTTGCCTCATGAGGCTTGGCATGTGGTACAGCAGGCACAGGGAAGAGTAAGGCCAACGATGCAGTTGAAGGACGGAGTTTCGATCAATGATGATGAGGGGCTGGAGTATGAAGCGGACGCAATGGGGGTAAGGGCAGTTGAGGGATATTTTGCTCCGCCCACTCAGCTCTCGAAAGATCGGGTAGAGTGGAACCTCTTAGCGTCTGCTCAGCACAGCCGAAAACTCGAAACCACTTCTCATCCCACTGATATAATGCTAACTTCTCACATATCAGGGAACGAACCAATACAACGACTTGTTTACTTCGCCGAATCAAATAACGCGGTGGTCGCGCAAACGGAACGGCCTTATGGGAATCACATCTGGATCAGTTCTCTTAATGATATTAATAATGAGCTATTTCCGACGGCCCAAGATGCGGAAACAGCCGCCAAGACTTTAGTGGGTGTCAATGACCCTCCGAATTACACATTGCAGGGCAACAATTTAGATGACCCACAAAAAGGAACTTACAGATATTGGGATGGTCTGAACCCTCCGGCGTATGTTGGCGTGCCTACTCATAATAACGATAATACCAACATACTCATCGAAATATCCAATATAGGATGGCGGATGTACTCACCTGTCATACACAATCACGCGGTAACATATGATGACTATAATGCGATAACCAATCCTGGAGCTATTTACAACACGGCTCCGGGTGCCCGCGAGCACTATCTACACAAACCACCAACGGGAGGTAAGAAGGAGACAAAGCACGAAAAGGCAATCACACTTGATTCCCAAAGCGGAAAGAAGAAAACGGACGCAGACGATGTTGTTGAAAAAATTAGGACGAGCTTAAGTATATAATATGTTAAAAGTTTATAAATATTAACTATTTTTTATAAAATTCAAACTCTACAGATCATAGTATCAATTCCGTAAATATTGAAGATAGTTTATTATCTATGAACCTAGTTGTCTAGAAATTGTCCTTACTTGCTGCGAAAATTCACAAAAAGGTTAGAGTACGAGAAGATCCAGCTGGAATACACAGCTCTTAATCAGGATCTGGCAGAATACAAACAGGATATCAAGATACTACAAACCGAAAACGCAAAACTTAAAGATTCTATGCAAGAAGGCCGGGATTCTGGAGAAGACAACAAATTTTCTGGAAGCTTGTTGATGACAGTTAGCAGAAAAAACCTGAAAGATTAAAGAGGGAGATTAAATTAAAGCTTTATAGTTATAGGAATTCATTCCCTAACTCTTTTTTGAGACAGATCCTCCTTTTAATGGTGCTTGTCCCGAAACTTGACGGGCGGTTTATAGATAATGCGTACCTGCACTTTACAGAAAAAGTTTGAATACATTTCAATAGAGAGCGCTGGAATTAATACGATAATGGATATCAAAATTTTAATTAAAAACTGAAAGTATTTTAAATTATGACACATGCTATTATTATCCAATGCTATTATTATCCATTTTTAAGTTTTACACGGTCAGTTTCCATCGGGGGTTTAATTATACCAGAGCATAAATATACGCAGCAATTCAAAGGGTCAAAGTCTAAATTTCAAAAGAATTTGGCTCCTACAATACATACTCCTGTATCAAATCCTGCAGCTATCATCCAGCGTGCCAGAATAGATCCAAAATCCCTAACGTCTGCTGATGTTTTACAGCTTCAGCGTACTATTGGAAATAGGGCTGTTGGCAGGCTGCTCTCAGAAATCAGAAAGCCCTCTTTTACAGTTCAACAATTACCGATTCAGAGGCAGGAAATTCCAGAGGAAGAACCACTTCAGGGTATGTTTAAAAATAAATATGAAGAGGCAGCATGTCCATCATGCTCCATAGATGTCCTGCAAAAACAAGAATTAGAGGAGGAAAAGCCTCTTCAGATGAAAAGGAAGAATAATACCGGAATGCCGGATAACCTTAAAGCTGGCATGGAAAGCCTTTCTGGAATTGATATGAGTAATGTGCGGGTGCATTATAATTCGTCTAAACCCGCTGAAATTGGGGCGTTGGCGTATACACAGGGAACAAATATTCATGTAGCTCCGGGGCAGGAGAGGCATTTGCCGCATGAGGCGTGGCATGTGGTACAGCAGAAGCAGGGACGTGTGAAACCTACAATGCAGATGAAGGGAGTAGCTGTGAATGATGCTATTGGGATGGAGGCTGAAGCGGATGTAATGGGAGCGAGGGAGCTGCAGGAATCGACTGCCTATGAGTTAACTCATATGGTAAAGCAGAATGGGAGGGCAGTTCATCGATACGTAGATACGGGTTTCCAGGACAACATTATACAGAAGAAAAATGGAGCTATTCCACAACATTTCGCAGTAACAGAGACCGAAGCAGATAATATTAACTGCGTTATTAAAACAACCAAAGCTTGGCAAAGCAGCACAGGAAGACTTGATGATTTGAATGATATCGAAATGAGGGAAGTAGTTAATTTTCACCAAAACCCAGTAACATATATCCCTAGCTATCCGATCGTAGTCCCAACGATTCCCCGTATGAATCTGGTCGGGAATATTCTTACTAAGGTAGCGGATACAATGCAAAGTGGTAGTGGAACAGATACACATCAAGGGGCAGGATATTCTCCATCTTTCACATATATGGGAATTCCAAATTTAACAAAGGGGGCGTGGAATCTAACGGGAGATCAGGTATATGAATACCGAGATCGCACTGCTGCTGGACCTTGGACAGCATTACATATTGGCAACTTTGTGGTTACCCGCATAATGGCGGTAAATCCAGAAACACACACGTATGAATTAACCTTTTCAAAAGTCGGACCAGGTTGCAGCGTGAGTGTAACTACACCAATCAATATGCAAACATCAGAGGCTATGCAAGCGTATGGTGAAACTCATCCTGACCAGACACCACTTTGGACTTCTCTAGATCATCAAATTACTACTGTCCAGAAGCACAATTATCAAACGGTACGTGAGGTAAATAAGCCGATTGGTGCCGAAAACTTTCCAATTATATTTCAAGTTACTCAACCATCAGCTGAACGAGATCCTGGCCTTATACCTTATGAGAGACTTACTCCAGAAGAATATAATCCTATGATTACAAATATAGAATCCGGAATAGACACCATAATAGCGAAGTATATGGATGGACATAACGTTCTCCCATCACAAATTTATATAATCATATCGAAAGCAGAAGTCCTTGAGCAAGCTATGTACTGCGCTAATCCTGCGATTGGAGGTCGTCCTATATTGCGAATTTTTTTCCATGTCAAAACATTTGCCCAAGTCGATCCGAATTATCAAGATACATCAATGGCTGGACGTGAATCACAAGGACTTTTGTTGCGTCAGAAGGAAAAAAATATTCGTTGGCAAAAAGCTATAGTAATTCACGAGATGGGACATATGATGCATGCTTTTAATGATATTAATAAGTTTCAGGCAGCAACTGTAAATTATATGTCGGCAGCGCAAGCGCATGCCAATATCAAGCCAGAGATGTACAAAATTGCCAGTGTCAATGAACGGATAACTAATGCCATAAATGCTAAGAACTATAAAAGGAAGTGGAACTACGCTAGAACCCATAATCCTGCAGAGGTAGTGGCAGAAGTTTGGACTGCATTGATGCATGGCAAAAATGTGCCAAAAGGTTTGGCTGCAGTCTATTTAGCTTATGGAGGAATGCGGAACGCAACAATTGACAAACAGTTGCGTCGTCTCTTCCCGAACAATGAAATTCCAATGTTTGCTCAGCCAGAAGATGCACTCAACTATATATAAGAAGTAAGATTGCAGCTCTTGAGATTAGGTTGAGAAGATCAAAGTTGCGCTGGCGCACCCCGCTGCAAGCAACGGGGTATGTTCGCGCCA
>CAZUGK010000244.1:0-4375 GCA_964619815.1 uncultured Clostridiaceae bacterium
TAACTCAAAAGAATTCTTGGTTATCATTTTACACTGTTTAGTTTTCAAGGATCAAATGCCGACTAACTTCCGATACTCTCAAGCATCACTCTGTTAGTCCATCGCGGCTTGTTTCACCATCGACGCTTAATTATAATATCATATCCGGATGCTGTCCTCAATTCGAATATGCGTCATATTTTATTAATTTATTAATTTATAACCACTTTACTGCATTGTTCTTGTTTTTTCTCCTATATATGCGCTGTTATACTATATGCAGCTATTCAATATGATCGTTTTCATACCGATGCTATTGGTTATCAAAAGGATCCGGTGTTTGTATTAAGTTCGGCATATCACTTTCGGGTACTTTTATATAACTTTCCGGTACGTCGCCTACAAGCATTGTATCATATGGAAAATTATCCGAATCTTAATTTTATTGATATAGTATTGTCTATGATATTTATCTCAGAAACCAATAATCCCAATATATGCTTTTTTTCATTTATATCTGATTTTTTCAGCATATTTTCTATGATATAATTGAAGTTTTCTGCACCTCTGCTCTTTTTTAGTTTTTCTATAAATTCTGATTCATATTCATACTTACATGATGCTGATTCATCAATCATTTTGAGCTTTTTTTCAATATCACCAAACTTTTTACTCATTTCACTTTCATTTATATATCCCTTTTGAAACATGGTTATTATTCTTTCCTTTTCATGCAAGGCCTTTTCCTTTTTGCTGAACATGTTATTAATATAGCTTTCCTTCTCAGTTATACAGTTACTAATGACTTTTTCAGCAGCTGTTTCTTTTCTGATATATGATAAAATACCGCTATTTAAATAATTCCATATTGCTTCCTCAAGCATGTCAGCTCTAACTAATGGTGCTTCACACTTATTTTCTCTGCCTACCTTATATTTTCCTGAGCATATATAATACCGGTAGTCACAAGCATCTCTCACTATGCTTTTACCGTTCATTACTCTGCCGCACATTCCGCATTTCAGCAGCGGAGTCAGTAAAAAATCGACACTGCCTTTGCTTTTTCGTGTGTGTTTTGATTTTTTGAGGATATTTTGAGCCTTTTCCCAAGTGTCTTTGTCAATTATCTGGGGTATTACAATCGGTACCCATTCACTCTGCGGCTTTTCCTTTACTTTTATCTTTTCTCCTTTGTTTTTAAACTTGTTCAAATGGCAATCTCTGGTGTCATATCTTCTTATATATAGTGTGCCCAAATAAGACGGGTTTGAAAGTATTCTTCTTACCGTAACCCTGCTCCACTGCCTCATTCTTGGGCTCGGAACACAGGCTTCATTAAGTTCTTCAGCTATTTCAGACGGGCCTTTTTCTTCATTAATAAGCAATTTAAACATATGCCTGAGGTTTTGAGCATGCTCTTCATTTATGCTCAAGGTGTCATTTTTTGCATCAAAATCATAACCATAGAGCCCAGGATTGTGAGTAAGCTTATGTTGTACTGCTTTTGCCCTCTTTCCCATCTCAGTTCTCAATTTCAATCTCGCTCTTTCATATTCATCTACTGCCGCCATGACTGTGAGTTGGAAACGGCCTTCTGCATTATCCTCATAGTTGTTTTTCAGAAAGATTAACTGTGCACCGCTTCTTTTTATCTCGTCAATTATTATTAGCTGATGGGCTGCATTTCTTGACAGTCTGCTCCCGTCATAGCATATGAAATATTTTATATTATTATCTCTTTTCTTAAGCATATCAAGGGCTGTCATAAGCTGCGGCCTTTCAAATATAGCTCCTGAAACTCCCTCATCGCCGAATATGTATATGTCTTCAGGGTTGCATCCCAGCGCTGTGGCTTTATTCATGCCTTCCATTTTCTGAGCTTGTATCGAATAGCCTTTTTCGGCTTGTTCCTCCGTCGATACTCTCAGATATATTAAAGCCTTCATAGTCTTCACTACCCTCACAATATCTTTGCAGCAGATAGCTGCATACCTTCTCATAAGCTGCAGCGCTCTCTGAGGTTGAATCTCCCGGAAGCGTTACAATTTCAAACTTGTCATGCTTCATAATTATCACCCGGATTGTTTTATACTTGTACACTGCTATAAGAAAAGGAAGGATATTCATCCTCCCTTCAGCTTTTGTTTATTATCAATCTTTTTCATTTTTCAACATTGAGCCTCTGATTATTTTCCCATTTCCAAACCGTTCACGTATTTTATCAATTGTCTTTTCTATTTTTTCTTCCTTTTGCACTTTGCTGGTTTCTTCAAGCAAATCAAATATCGAAAGCTGTTCCGTGTCTTCTTCTGAAAAGTTGCTCAAGCCCAGTCCGATAAGGCGAATAAGCTTGTTTTTATTTTTGTTTCCCTCAAGCAGCTTTAGTGCAGTGGCATAAATGTCCTTGGTAAGGTAAGTGGGTGCCACTGATTTCTGCCTTGTAATCGTTGTAAAATCCTCGTATTTTATGGATATTGCAACGGTTTTCCCTCTATATCCATATTTTCTTGCTTCATAGCCCACCTCTTCTGCCAGGCTAAGCATGATATTCCTGATATATTCAAGATCATTGGTGTCAAAGGGCAATGTAGTTGAACGGCTGATGGATTTATTGTCATACATGGGATTCGGTGTTACAGGTGAATTGTCTACGCCGTTTGAAAGTCGATGCAGCTCTTCCCCGTATTTTCCGAAATTGCTTTTTAGGAACTCCACATTACAGTTGGCAATATCACCTATTTTGTATATTGCATAATCCATAAGCTTTTGTTCGGTCTGCCTGCCAATGCCGTACATTTCCCTTACCGGCAGCGGCCACAGCCTTTCCTTTATATCCCTGGCATAAAGCTCTGTTATTCCATGGGGTTTTTTCAGTTCAGAGCCCATTTTTGCAAGAAACTTGTTTTCTGATATTCCTATGGAGCACCAAAGATCCAGCTCTTTTGAGATAGTATCCATTATGTTTTTCGCAATTTCCATAGGGCTTCCAAAAAGCTTCTCACATCCCGTCAAATCCATCCACGCTTCATCTATACTGTTCTGCTGTATTATGGGTGTATATCTTGACAGAATATCCATTACCGCCCTGGAATTCTTCTCATATAGTTCACGGTCAGGAGCCACAATTATAAGCTCAGGACAAAGCTTTTTGGCTTCATGAAACACCATCGTTGTCTTAACGCCGTACTTCCTTGCCTCATAATTAGCTGCAAGTATAATTCCTGAACGCTTCTTCGGATCCCCGGCTACAGCGGCAGGTTTCCCCTTTAGCTCGGGATTCCTTGCCATTTCACAGCTTATGAAAAAAGCGTTCATATCTACAAGAAAAATCAATCTGCCCATAAAACCACCTCGCACACTACTGCATGCCTACTATCCATAATCCGGGCGAACACTGTTCGCCCCTCCCCACCGAAACCTCGTAACCTCGCGACCTCGAAACCACAGAACCTGATTTTAATCTAATTATATCAATGCCAATGCCTTTTTACAATTCTATAAGCTTATGCATTTTCCGCCTCCGATACATCGCTTACAATTATTGTTTCGGAAACCGGTATGTGTGTTGTGACATCTATTTTGTTGCTCGCCAATGGAACAACAATCTGTACATCTGTCTTCACTATCAGATATATCTTCAGCCTTGTCTGGTTTATACCTGCTTCCTCAAAGTCAGTATAGAAATCGACTTTAACCGTACCTGCCGGCTGTATGTCTACATTGATTCTGGGCCCGGTATTTGCGAATATCTGGCTTTTAAAAATGTTTGATATCGGTATTCTTAATTCTGTTGTTCCTATTTTTTTTATTTCATTTTGTATCTCCAGTGAAGTTTCTGCTGCCAGTTTGTTCATCTGTACAGTGTTTGCCTGAATCATTGCAATACGTCCATTATTGTCCGCCTTGAAATCCACCAGATGATTGAATGAGTTGCTGCTGATTTTGTTGTTCACTGCTTCATTTATCGCCTGTGTTGCAATAAGTCTGGCGTTTATCTCCGACATTGCACTTATTGTAGGCTTTATATTTTTTTCAACAATATAATATGAATATATAAGCATTATTGCTAAAAGCATGAAGGTGAAGAATGCTTTCTTCTTGCCGCGTCTTTGGCCGAACTTTCTTCTCATGAGCAAACACCCCCTATTTATTAATGTATGATTCAGGGTTATATATATTACAGATATTTATTTGTCTAAAAAATTATTTCATAACTGCGACAAATACTTTTAATTTACGTCAATATACTATAGTGATAACCTTTTAAAAGTATTCAGATTAAAAACCGTAAAAAATGTTAAGAATTAAACCAATAACGGGCTTGTACAGCAGCACCGCACCCCATAGCGTAAAGTTACAGTAGGGATTGTATGGAAATAAAAACCAAGCAATAGAA
>CAZUGK010000245.1:0-4272 GCA_964619815.1 uncultured Clostridiaceae bacterium
AAACAGTATATTTTTTGATGTTGTATTCAAATGCTTGTATAAAGCAAAAAATCTTCTCATAGTTAACCCCAAGGAACTCAATAAAATTATGTAGATTACTACCATATAACATTAGATGGAAAGCACAGTAATGTCAAGGAAATTCTGGCATTAGAAGAAAAACCCGACTTGCGTCGGGCATTCAACAAATGACAAAACTGATTTTACCTCGTTATGCTCAACAATATCCTCCCGCATAGCCTTGATATTCGTCAAGAAACCACTCTGCATTTTTTTGCATCCTTACTCCGATTTCATTGTTCTTAAAAGACAAAACGATTGTCAGGTTTCCAAAATAATCATCTATAACGTATGTTCTGATAACAAGCTGAGTCTCGCACGCCCACACTCCGCAACTGGTTGACCTGTACATCCTGTTAGCAGGATTGCCGATTGTATGCCCGGAATAATGGGTTTCAGGGAAATGCCCTTCAAGGAAATGCTTCAATCCAAAATAGAGCTTTTTATCACCACGCGGGGTCGTATAATTCAGAATTCCAATATTCTTATCAAATTCAACGCATAGCTTGGAAATTCCCATGGGATTTTCGTTGAGAGCATAAGGCACCCCGTTGATTTTATCCATGATTTCACTGTCGGCATCGCCATCAGGAGGTATAAAATCAAGAGACTCACACCTTTTTAAAAGACCTTCGTTTGCCTCTTGGTCGTCAGTCAATTCGCCTGTTAAATCAGAAATTTTCTCTACCACCTCAAACCATAGATAATCATAGATAGCTTCATCTTGAAATGCGCTTCCCTGCGTATCTGCTGTACAAACAAAAAGAAAATCCTTTTCCGGAATGCAGATGGCATGCTGCGATCCCATGCCTCTAAATGAAAAGGCTCCATTATTCAGAATCCATATCTGATATCCATAACCGGCGTTACAACGTTGCCCGGCTCCATCGGTATTGTTGAAAATTTGTTTTTTCGTAGCATCCTTTACATATTCACCGGAGATATACTGTTTACCGTTGAATTTTCCGCCATTTAAAAAAACACTCGCAAATTTCGCCAGATCCCTTGTCGTCGCCATAACTCCCGAGCCTCCCCAGGAGTAACCTTCCGGGGCTTTAATACACCAGGCATTTTCTGAAAAGCCGATTTCTCTTAACATATGGTCCTTTAAAAACTCTAAAAAGGGCTTACCTGTTACCCGTTCTACAATGACATTCAAAATATATGTACCTGATGTGTCATAGTAAAAAACTGTTCCTGCAGGATGGACATCCTTTTCATTGAAGAATGTCCATGCCCAGTCCTTGTCGGTAAATTTATAAGTAGTACCGCAACTGTACGGAGTAGCCATCATAAGCAGATCTCGGATATTCATTTCCTTAACGAAAGGGTGAAGCTCTCCTCCTGGGAGCTTATCTGGGAAATAAGCAACAATCTTGTCCTCAAGAGAAATTTTACCCTGATCTGCTAAAATTCCTATAGCCGCAGACACAAAGGTCTTGCTTACCGAATACATCCGATGCAAATAATCCTTGTCAAAGGGCTTCCAGTAACCCTCAGCAATAATTTTCCCTTTTCTTAACATCAAAAAGCTATGCATACATATCTTTTTCTCTTCCAATCTATCCAGAAATCTTCCAATCCATTTTGAGGAAACTCCGAGTTTCTCAGGTGTGCACGTTTCAAAATCAAACCTCTTCATTTTTTGCCTCTCTCCTTACTCAATTTATATTATTTTATCCTCTGAATTCAACGTATCCCTTAAGGTCAATCCTATCCCCGGCTTTTGCCCAGGGTATAGCCTTCCCGGAAGGCATGGACCAACTGTGGTAGCAATCTGTCAGTACGTCGGCAAGCCCCTCCACCCAGGTCAATTTTCGGATTCCATCGTACTGTATGATACCTTTGGGGAACTCAATTATATCCGGCATGGAATCCTGTGCACCGTTAATCGATAAAGTCTGTGACATTGCAGCTTCAATTCCGCAGGCAACAGGTTCCCCCGTTTCCATAGCATTAATAACAGACATCAGTTTGCTGGTTTTGCATCTATCCGGGCTACCATAGTTTTTGAGGGTACCATCACCGAAAACAGCTGTTATATCGCTGTTTCCGTTATTTTCGAGACCGCCGCAGGTAACCGTGGCATTTTCAAATTCGTAACAGAAAATGGGATCCATCTGTCTATCCACTGCATGGCTTGCATAATGTATGAGCTCGACACCTTCATCCGTGATCACACGTATAACCGAAGTATCAAAGTTTTCGATGGGATTTGCCCGGTAAAGCTCTGCAGTGACGTAACGCGGAGCAGCACTCCTGTCAAAGCTTCCGCCCAGAATGTAAAACATATTATGAAGATAATGTGCAGTGGCATTATTAGCAACGCTGTCCAATACCCAATTCCCTACAGCATCCCGCTTTTTCCCGGCCCAGCCTCTGCTGTAATAATCAGCATTCCTTGGCCATAAAAGCAGTGTCTTCAAGCGCTTTGGCCGACCAAGCAAGCCCTTCATGATATCCTTCTTCAATTCCAGGATTGCATCGCAGTAAGACCACTGATACCCAATAGCCACAAGCCTTTCATATTTGTCCCGGGCTTCAATCATCTTGTAAGCCTCCTGTATCGTAGCACTCAGTGGCTTTTCACATAATACGCTACTGCCGTTGGAAAGGGCAAGACATGTCTGGCGGCAGTGAAACTGTATGGGAGAGGATATTACTGCAAGATCGGCTTTACCGTGAGAATAGAATTCCTCCAACGTATTGTATATAGGAACTCCATTTTCTTTAAGCTGAGGCAGCAACGTACAGCTTTCAGGTCTTGGATCTACCGCTCCCACGATCCTGAAATCAGTCCGATCAGTAGAAATCAGGAGTTCATCAACATAGGTGTTTCCATACCCGCCTATACCCACAAGTACAATATTAACCATTTCCATTACCCGTTACGTAAAACTTATAAAACTTTATAAAAACACATGAAAGTTTACGTTTACTTCCTCATTCATTGCATCCGACCTCGGCAAACCTACTATCGTTTGGTATAATGCTCCAGAGGCTTAAAATCCCGTGTAACTCACGGTACACAACATCATAATTCGTTTATGTGCTCTATGATGCTTTATATCTTGACAAATTGATAGCTGCGTTCTTATCCCTATTTATTACAGCTCCGCAACATTCACATCTAAATTCCCTTTCAGAGAGTGACAGCTTGGTTTTCACTATCTCAGTAGTTACCTTCTTCTTATTTTCAGTTCTGATATTATCAAGACGTTTGTGTACCTTTCTAATGTTTCTTTCAAGTTTTATAATGTTTCCTGTTTTAACGTAACTCCTCCCCTCTTTGTTTTTTTCATATTTATTTGACACTTTGCGTTGCAACTTACGCAACTTCTTTTCCAACTTCCTTACTTTCTTAGTTATATTAATGTTTTCGAATGGCTTTTCAATATTAGAGCATACTGCCAAATCTTTTAATCCAACGTCAATACCAATGCTTTCACCAGTTAAGTTTATGTTTTCTTGCTCTATTTCAATACCTACAGACACATACCAGTGAGTTCCGTCAAACTTTACCCTCGGATTTGTATACTTCACATCTTCGGGAATTCTGTCATTTTCAGAAAGCTTTACCCAACCTATTTTTTCAAGCCGTACTTACCATCCTTAAATTTTATCTTTTCTGTGTTTTGATAAAATTTGAGCTGACTTCTCCTCCTGCTCATAAATTTAGGCTTATCTGATAATCCTTTGAAAAATTTGTAATATGCATCACATGCATCCTTAACAGCCTGTTTTGTTATGTTATTGCTATAGTCATTTAGCCATTTCAATTCTTCTATTTGTTTTAGTTGAGTTAATTCTTTTCTCAAATCCTCATCTTTAATGAATTGCCCACCGTTTTGATAATTTTCTTCTTGCCTATTTAGCGTCCAGTTATAACGCCTCAATTCAAAGAAAATTTTTCGGCTGTAGAAAAATTTTCTTACATCGGCGGCGTTTCAACGAGACGGAGAGCATATCTCCCGTCTCGTTATATGCCCATCTTGCAACTCCTGCACTTTGAAACAGTCTGGAGTTTTGCTTGTAATTTGGTTCAAGCCTTATCTTCATAGCTATTATCAAGTTAATTCCTCCCAAACAATTCAATCATATATAATATACCAAACACATGTTCGAATTCCAATAAAGTTGAGGGAGAATTATGCATCAAGGATAAATATTTATAACTTCTTATAACTTCTCACGAACTGTTATTTACCTCTA
>CAZUGK010000246.1:0-4258 GCA_964619815.1 uncultured Clostridiaceae bacterium
TTCCGGTCACTGTATCCACTTCAACCTCTACAAAATTGACACCATAACTTGTAGGGTTTCCCGGTGACTGATATGTCAACGTTTCTCCCAACTCATCGCTGTATTTTGTTTGAATAAATGATGCGATGTCTCCAAAGGAAACTTTTTCTGATTCTTTATGTCTATCCCATATAAAGCCCTTTTCCACAACCACATCTTCCATATTGCAGTCAAAAATACCTGCACTGTACCTTATCATTTTTTCTTTTACCAGTTGTGCAACCTTCATTGCTGCCCCACCGCACACATATGTCACCCTGCTGGCCTGGGAACCTGCAGAGTCAAAAGGACTCGTAAGAGTATCAGCACCCGGTACGAGTACCTTATCAATGTCCATATCCAGAGTTTCAGCAACAATCTGCATAATTGTAGTATTTGTACCACAACCCAAATCGTGCAGTGCACCCTTAAGCAATGCGCAGCCATCCGCGGAAATTCTCAGTGACATGGTAATGAAATCCGGATATGCTCCATAATATCCGTTCCCGTGAGCACAGCAGGCCATTCCCACTCCACGCACGAATCTGCCTTCATCCTTCGGCCTATTGAACCTTTCTTTCCAATTAAAGGCCTCAGCGCCTTTAACAACACAATCAATTACCCTTGCATTTCCAAGTTCAGGTCCTCCACTAGGATCCTTGTCATAAGGATGCACCAGATTTTTGAGCCTGAGCTCCACAGGGTCCATTCCAAGCTTTCTTGCGGCATTATCTATATTTATCTCAGTTACAGTATGTATCTGCGGTGATCCATAACCCCTGCAAGCTCCGCCTATTGGTGTGTTTGTATAAACACTTGTCGTACTGAACCTCTGATTTTTTATTCTATACAGCTTGAAGGCCTTTTTACCCATTGCCATTGCAACTGCGCTACCATTTGTATAATATGCCCCTGTATCCACCAGCATGTGAATGTCTCTGGCCAGGATATTTCCTTCTTCATCCACAGCGGTTTTTACTGTGCCAATGGTTTTGTGCCTTGTTCTCGTTCCTATTATCGATTCCGTCCTATCCATCATAAGCTTAACAGGCTTCATGAGCTGAGAAGAAAGAAATGCGCAAACCGGCTCGATTGTCGGCTGACTCTTTCCCCCAAAGGAGCCTCCCAGAGTTGTTTTTATGACACGAACTTTGCTTTCCGGTATACCAAGTGCTTCTGATACAATAAGCTTCACCTGGAATACAACCTGGCATGGTGCCCATATAGTAATATTTCCGGAAGGATCAGTATCTGCAATGCAAGCATGGGTTTCCATCGCTGCATGGTGCACCTTTGGTGTTTCAATCTTATCACTGACAATCAGGTAAGCATTTTCCATTTCCTTATCCGCATTTCCGCAACCAAACTCTTTTTCAAATATGATATTGCCGGATTCGTGAATTTTTACTGCATCGTTCCTTAAGGCAGCCTCCGGGTCTATGATGACGGGGAGCTCTTCATACTCAACTTCAATAAGCCTTACTGCCCTCTCTGCGGTGTATTTGTCCAAAGCTACCACCGCAGCAACCCTGTCCCCATAATAACGAACCTTGTCTGTAAACAAACGCTCATCATTTACAACCTCTAAGCCGCTTATCCATTTATGCGAATTATACAGGTTATCAGGAGAATTTTTATAAGTAAACACCGCTATAACTCCCGGCAGAGCTTCTGCTTTTGATGTATCTATATTTTTTATCCGGCCATGGGCAATTTTACTTAGCAGAAGCTTGGCATGCAGCATCCCCGGAAGCTCCATATCCCCTACGTACTTGGTCTTCCCTGTTATCTTCTCTCTTACATCATGTATCGGAACATAAGTTCCAACATACTTCAGCTTTTCTTCCACGAGCTGTCACCTCCGGTAATCAAGTCCCCAAACAAAATATTATAGATATTAAAGCCTATTCCAGTTACTTCGTCTATTTTGTTTTCATATCTCCTTACTCCGTTTATTGAGTCTTTGACATGTTCCTGGAGCGCAGCTACAAACCTGTCTCCCAATTCCTTTGTAGGTCTGCTGCCCTTTAATACATTCTCCGCCATAACCGCATGATATGGCACCGGTGCAGCAGATCCAATTATAATACTTGCTGCTTCTATTACGCCTTTGCTGCTGTCAAGCTTTACTGCTGCAGCTGTATTGATGTTTGCTATTACAACAGTTGTCCTGCTGCTTTCTCTTCCATATTTGCCGAAAGCACTTCTTAGGCAGCCGTTTTCACATGGTATCAGAATCTCAATTATAGCCTCATCCTTTTTCAGACTGTTCTTGCCTATTCCCAGTACAATTTGGTCTATACTCCTTAGAGTTGTTTCTCCACTGCCGTTAACTGTTTTAATCCTGGCATCAAGAGCAAAAAGAGCAGGAATTGAATCTCCCCTTGGAGAGCTGTTCGCAATATTGCCTGCCATCCTTGCAGAATTCCGTATCTGCTGCGATCCAACCTGCCTTGCGGCCTGGCCGACGCATGCAGCGTACTTTTCTATGATTTCACTATCTCCTATTTCAGCGAAGGTAACATTTGCACCTATCTTTATAAAGCCGTCCTCAATTTTTATGTGCCTGAGTTCATTTATGCCGGACATGTCAATCAGTTTTCCGGAATAGATGCCCCGGTTTCTGAGCTTTATTGTCAAGTCGGTTCCACCGCTTAAAAGATACGTATTTTCATCCGCACTTTTAAGGCATTCTGTAAGTTCCTTTACGTCTTCAGGAGTTTCAATAAGAAATTGTTCCATTGTATACCTCCCAGCAAAATGTCATTTGAGTTATATTGAACGCGCTTAAGGTATTCCATCAGGGTATAGCGCGAATTCAATGAAAATCAAGGAAATATTTACGCGAAATCTGAACTAATTATATAAAATGTTTTTCGTGAAATATATTGTTACGCATCCTGAGATGCTTCTTTTACCGCGGCTATAATCTTTGTATAGCCTGTACACCTGCACAGGTTCCCGGATATTGCAATCCTTATTTCCTCTTCAGTCGGATGTGGATTTTTCATAATAAGTGCCTTGCAGGACATAAGCATGCCGGGGGTACAATAACCGCATTGTACTGCGCCGTTATTTATAAATGCCTTCTGTAGCCTGTCAAGCTCCCCGTCCTTTTCCAAGCCTTCTACCGTGATAACTTCTTTTCCGTACATCTGTCCGATCATTATCAGGCATGAGTTAACTGCCAGCCCGTCCACGATAACCGTACATGCTCCACATTCGCCTTCACCGCAGCCTTCCTTTGTTCCGGTAAGCTTCATATCCTCCCTGAGTACATCAAGCAGTCTTTTCCCCGGATCTGCATCGACTGCGTATTCAATTCCGTTTACTTTAAGCTCTATATGCACTACGCCTTCCCCCTATAATACCTTTTGCATAAAATCCTTTGTATAGTTCCAATGATATTATGCAAGAAAGCAATCATTAATTTTATATTACATTTACAACGTCAATAAAAAGTCTAAATATTGTGTAAAATCAGATTAATTGTCAAAAATTGCCAAAACAATAACATATTTTTTTCATAATTATTTTTTCATCTTCAAATTCGGCTTTGTTCAATCACAAAATCATAAAAAAATATCCAATTTTTTGATAAAACATAACTTTTATTGACGTTTTACCACCATGTCCCCTTTAAATTTTTCAAGATATCAATTTCATAGCAATTCTTTATTTTTTTCAGCAAATCTATACCTTTATCGCAATATTCAATTACCTGGTCTGTCAGGCAGCCAGAAAAAACTGCCTTCAGTTTCGGATTAAAATCCATATTTTTTCTGATTTCAGCTTTAACCCTGTATATAAGTGCTATTTCGTAGGGACTCTGCATAATTTCCGCAAACTTCTCCGCTTTTGTAATATATGACAAGGCTTCCTCGAACCTGTTTTCCTTAATGAACAGAAGTGACATATAACCGTAAGCTGTGGAACAGCCCCAGAGGGAATTCAACTGCATGAATGCTTCTATAGCACTAGAGAGATACGACTTTGCTTTGGTGTAGTCGCCCATATCATATGCAGCTTGTCCTGCATTTGTACTGAATATGGGTATGCCTCTGATAAGTTTTTTTTCCCTGCAGATGGCAATCGCCTTGTCATAATAAAATATAGAACTGTAGAACTCCATGCTGCGCCTTTTGCTCTCTCCTATAAAATTGTAGCATGCCGCAACATTAAGAATGTACTTTTCTTTGTGGTCCAGGGATTCAAATAAGGATATGGTTTGCTTCAATAT
>CAZUGK010000247.1:0-390 GCA_964619815.1 uncultured Clostridiaceae bacterium
AAAAAATTTGAAGTATATATTTCCTCCAAGGCTCCACCAGGCTCAGCCAGCATCTTTTTTGTACACTCAAGGCATGTGGAGTACGTAGTAATGATGACGAATAGTGATTCTAAGGGCAAATGAGGCGGATTAGCCACTGTATGTAGTGGTTTTGGAGCTGAAATGAGTAAAAACAGGGTCAAAAACTGCATTTTTCGACCCTGTTTTTTTGTGGCGTTTTATAGATGACATTGGGTAATTGATATCATCATAGATACTAAATTGTGTATCTGACTGTTTTATGCCTGTGGTTGTTCAATTCAATTAATGTGAGTACAAATAGGCATTAATAAGAGTGAATTTTCAATCAAAAATGAACCCGTTGGTTTTATGAAAATTGATATGGGATTT
>CAZUGK010000247.1:400-4208 GCA_964619815.1 uncultured Clostridiaceae bacterium
TATTAGAATCAAATTTATTCGATATTACAATTGTTTAACAGCTCTATGTATGTTAACGTGCTTATCGCAGTTGTGGGAAAATGTGGAGGAGATTATTTATGAATTCCATTCGAATTCTTATTATTGAGGATGATGTTGAAATAAACCAACTTGTGGCTAAATATTTGAATAAAGAGGGTTTCGATACACATTCCGCATATAACGGAAAAGAAGCGCTCTCGTATATTTCCAACCAGGAATACCAACTCATAATTTTAGACTTGATGTTGCCTAAAATTGATGGACAGGAAGTCTTACGGGAAATCAGGAAACAGTCAACTATGCCGGTCATCATTCTGTCGGCTAAAGATAGAGAAACAGATAAAATACTCGGGCTGGAATTAGGCGCGGATGACTACATTACAAAACCATTTACCATCGGGGAATTATTAGCACGAGTCAAAGCCCAGCTTCGACGCAGCACAAAATGGATCTCCGACAACTCTTTGGCTGATACAAAGATTATCAGACACGGGGACTTAGAACTGAATACGGGAACCTATGAGGTTACTGTAGCAGGGCAATTAAAATCTCTGACATCTAAAGAGTTTGCCATTTTGAAGTTGTTCATGGAAAATCCTACCCGTGTTTTTACAAAGACGCAAATATTTGAAAACGTCTGGAAAGAGGAAAGCCTGTCGGATGACAATACGGTCATGGTGCATATCAACAGGCTTAGAGTAAAAATAGAAGCAGACCCGGCCAATCCTATATTTATCCTGACCGTGTGGGGATTTGGCTACAAATTTGGAGGGCAATGATATGTGGATGTACATCTTTATGATTTTTCTGGTCTTGATATGCACATTTCTTTTGTTTTACCATTATCATTTAAGCAAGGACGTGAAGAAAATCATACAGACTACAAAGAATATGCGAGCAGGAAACTTTAATCTGCGATATCGTCTGCGGACAACAAGGAAAGATATGCTGGAACTCGGTGGTGAAATGAATCGTTTGGCCGACGCCTTTCAGGCTGCCTTGGAACGAACAAAATTTTTGGAAGAAGAGAGAAGCCGTATGATATCCAACATATCCCATGATCTGCGCACACCACTTGCCTCCCTGCTGGGATATATAGAAGCATTACGAAATGATGAAACGCTAACCGAGAAAGAGAGTAAAAATTTTCTGCGCATTGCTGATGAAAAAGGAAATGATTTACTCGGACTAATACAGGAATTTTTTGAAATGGCAAGGTTGGAAGAAGAACGCGATGAAATTGTATTACAAAAGATCGATTTGACAGAACTCGCACGAGTTGTGATGTTAGACTTTTATCCCGATTTTACAAAACTGTCCATTACCCCCTCGGTATCCATACCAGATCAGCCTGTATATGTGAACGCGAATAAAGATTACTTACGACGGGTTTTAAACAACTTGATTTCCAATGCTTTGCGTTATGGACAGGATGGCAAAGAAATCGGCATAACGGTTCGTGTGGAAGCAGAACAGGCATATGTAGATGTCTGGGACAAGGGCAAGGGAATCTCCCAAAAAGATTTGCCTCATATTTTTGAGCGCCTGTACACAGCTGAGACTTCCAGAAATCCAACACTGCGAGGATCAGGCTTAGGTCTTACCATTGCTAGGAATTTAATAGAAAAGCAAGGTGGACAAATTTTAGCGGAGAGTGTTCCCGGTGAAAAAACTATTTTTTCATTTTGCTTACGTATGATTTCATGAATGATGAAAAATTTAAGAACTTTGTAAGAAAATTAAAAGCAGTATGTTAGAACTGCGGTCTATACTATATTCATAGAGAGGAGGCGTTCCTTATGGAATATGTATTACGAACGCATCAGCTTTGCAAGCAATATCATGGCAAAGCTGCAGTAAAAAATATAAACATGAATATCAAAGCTGGAGATATTTATGGCTTTCTAGGCCAGAACGGAGCCGGAAAGACAACTACAATGCGTATGATTATGGGGTTGATAAAACCAACCTCTGGATCTGTGGAATTGTTTGGGGCTGACGCTTCAGACGATATGAGTAGATTCTTTGAGCGTATCGGTTCCGTAATCGAATATCCAGGCTTTTATCCGAATTTGAGTGGACTGGAAAACCTGGAAATCCACCGCCAATTCATGGGTATGGGCAACAAGGAGTGTATTGAAGATGCTTTGAGAACAGTAGGTATGTTGGAAGTGAAAAATCAAAGGGTAAAAAGTTATTCATTGGGTATGAAACAGAGATTGGGCTTAGCGAGAGCCATGCTTCACCACCCAGAGCTTCTCATATTAGATGAGCCCACGAATGGTCTAGACCCTGCTGGAATGAAAGAAATGCGTCAGCTTTTTCTTAATCTTTCAAAGCAGCGTGGGATTACCTTTTTGATTTCCAGTCACCTGCTAAGAGAGGTTGAGCAAATAGCTAACAGGATCGGAATAATACATCAGGGCAGCTTGATTGAAGAACTTGATTCCGAAGCTTTACGGAACAAGACACGCACCTGCCTTGAAATCCATGTGACTGATGAAAAGTGTGCAGCTTTTGTATTTGAGCAGGAGTTGGGCACTAAAGATTACAGAATCCTTGGTAATGGAGTCCTGAGGCTTTATAAGTATCTGGAACAACCAGAAACAGTGAATTCCTGTCTTTTGTCGAAAGGCATTGGTGTAAAAGCTATTACACTGTCAGGTGATAACCTTGAGGAATATTTTTTGAAATTGACAGGGGGTGAACAACATGTTTAATATCTATCGCTGTGAAATGTTAAAACTAAAACACACTAAACTTTATTGGGCAATTTGTCTGCCTGCGATTATGGGAAATCTGGTATCTCTTATGGTGATGCTGCCCAAAATGACAATGTCAGGTGAAGTCGCAAGTGCAAATCTGCAGGAGATTTTCTATAGACAGGGTAATGTATTAACGATTTTAGGTCCTTTTATGTTCGCGCTTATTACAGGATATATCATATCAAGAGAATACAGCGATCGTACCATCAATCAATTATTCACATATCCCGTTTCCCGTAATAGAATTTTTGCCGCTAAGTTATGTGTAATTTTTACAATGATTTTCCTCACCTCGGCATTATCCAGTTTTACCGTGATTTTTTTGGGAATTTTTAAAGTGATTACAGGAGCAGCATCAATTAATATGCTTATAATCGGTATACGCATGAATCTTTTGTCCAGCCTGCTTTCGTTCGGAACAATCCCTTTGGCGGCGGCTGTAAGTATGGTAGGGAAAAGCGTTATTCCGCCTATGGTATTAGGCACTTTTGCATCGCTTGTCACACTTTTTCTTGAAATAGGACATGGTATGGGTTCGATTCTTTTTCCGTGGACTACGCCTTATCTTCCTGTCCGTGAGTTTGGAGAAGGATTTTCTGAAATAGGACCTAATCCATATACTGCGACTGCAATCGTAGTTTTAGTAGTTATATTTTTAATCTCTCTTGCTTTTTGTCAGATATATTATCTCAGATCGGAAGTGCACAGTGGGTCTTGAATAAATGGAGAATTTTTATAATTCATTGATAAACACTGTAAATCCAGATAAATAATAAAGTTAATAGAGGAGGTAATCTATTGAGAACATTCGAGATAATATTAATTCTGGTGAATTTTTTATCTTTGCTTCTGAGCTGTAAAAAGCAGTCAAAAACAGTACGCTTGGGAGCTGCAGTTATAAATCTATCCGTATTCTTAATCCACGGTATATTCGAGGGATTCCGTTACCAAATGATTTTTTCTTACATTTTTGTCATTTTGCTTGTGGTATATACTTTAGTGAAAACAAACGACAAGTTCAT
>CAZUGK010000248.1:0-4185 GCA_964619815.1 uncultured Clostridiaceae bacterium
TCCGGTTGCATTACCGGACAGCAATCTGAACTTCACGCAAAAATCAAGGGAGCCGTCTGAAAGCTCATTTTTCCTTTTGTTTATGCCGACTTCCCATTTTGATTTATTAAATTCCGGATATATGGAGGTCTCAGGCTCCTTCTCAAATGGGAATATTTCAGAAGTTAAAAGATGGGCCCCTTTATAGCTATAAAGTGCAATACTTATACTGCAATGATTCTCCGATAATAATCTATTGATGTATTCTCTCATATACTCATCCCTCTTGATTTCTCATAGCTTTATGGAATTATTGCCTCGTTATAGGGATTAGTATATATGATAGGCCAATGGGTATAAAGTTGCATTTCTTAAGAATGAGTCACTTGATTATTATTCTGAACGTCCATTTTTTATTTAGTTGTCCATCTTTAAAGAAAATCATCTTGCCTCTCTGAATTGGGAGGGGCTTACTCCCTTTACACGCTTGAAAGCACGACTAAAGGTATGCGCGCTGTTATAGCCTGTCATATTCGCAATATCCTGGATACTCAATTCTGAATTGGTCAGGCTGCTACAGGCAGCATCTGTCCTGTCTGCTCTTTGAAAAACTGAGATAAATAAACCTCTGTCATATTAAAATGGCAGGCCACACCGCTTAGTGAAAGCTGTGTATCCCTGTAGTGCTGCTTTATATATTCCTGCAGCTGATTTCCCAATTGAGAATTCCGGCTCCGTTTCTGATCGTTGAAGAAGCTGCATATATCCCTGTAAATGGCAAGCAGCTCTTTCCATATCATGTCATATTGCATCCTCGGATCCAGTTCATCTATAAACCTGTATATCTTTGCTGTAACTGAACTGTCTGCCGGCAGCTCCCCAACAGCAATTTGAAACACAGTTCCTTTCAGATCATGTACCAGCTGCTTAAGAATCGGTCCTGATGGGCGGCGGCGTACAAAGCATTCCTGGAAAAGTTCATTCAATATTCCTTCAATTTCACTGTAACAACCCGCTCTCGACAAATTAAGAATTTTCGCCTCAGTATCAACAGAATAGTGAATCTCAGGTCGCTCGGGAAGATCGCTGAACCACCTGATTTTATCATTGAGCATACATGCTTGAAGTGTTCTAAGTGCAGTATTCACTGAATCCCCTACACGCATAACATCATCCACCTGCATTCCGACAGTAAAGCTCAGGCATACCTGGAACCGCTCCATCATCAGAGCATCAATATTAAGTATTTGGCTTTCAAGGGAACTTCTGAAATCCCGGTTTTCTCCTTCCGGTGCAATTAATCGATCAGTTGTCAGCAAAACAACAGCTTTATCAAAATCATAATCATAGAAGCAGATCAAATTATCAAGTTGTTTTTCAAAAATATTGTGAAGCAATAATTTTATCGTACTTGCCTTGAGCAGGGAATCCTCGTTCAAGCATCTTCCCAGTCCCTGCAGCTGTATGATAAGTGTTAAATACGGTCCATCAGGCATTTTTTCGTTAATATGTAATAAATAAGTATCTATTTCCTGCCGGCTGTTAAACCCGCTTCTTAAGAGCTTGCCGTAAAAATCGTTACGCAAAAGCACAAACTGCTGCTGGATTTCGCTTTGTAATGCCTGATTTGAATTCAACAGTTCAGAAATAGAGCCCTTAATAAAATCAAAATCGTTGCGCTTATGCCCTTTCGCTGAAGATGCATTGGAAGCAATTAACCTTACCATCTCAGCAATAGGCTTGCTGTTCCTGTAGGCAAGTGTATATGAAAGAACAATTCCCACAAGAAGCATGGCGAAAACAGACACAAACATTATCCCTTCTATGTTGCTGACCCGGTTCATAAGAACGGAATATGGCATAAGAGAAATATAAGTGAGTCCGTTGTATTTGGACCGTACCTGATACAAAACCGTTTTTTTACCATTTATAACTATATCGCTGGCTTTGCCTGTATTCATATTACTCAGAATAGTCTCTTCAGGAAATACTGCACCTTCCGGGTATGATATCAATACCTTTCCTGTATCATCCAGCACAAAGGAAGAGCCTCCCTCTTTAGAGTACATGTTTTTAAGTATATTTTGAATATTTGCAGTAGGAATAAAAAAGGTAATAGAACCCCTTGGTGTAATACTGTTCAGCGGTAGTGACCTCCTGAAGCCGATTACATTGGTGCTCTCTACTTGTGTCCCGTATTTTTTAGTTAAGAGATTTTCAGGCAGGAAGCTCTTACTTGACTTTTGCATAAGCAGCGATTCAAACTGCTCCAGTGTCTTGTCGCCATACTCTATTTTTGAGCCATAGGCTTCATTTATATGTGTATAAACCTCTTGCTGCGATACAAGAAAGTCTTCAATGCTTTGATAAATGAAGAAATCATATATGAAGTTATTCACATATGAAAATACAGAAATTTGCTTCCACAGTCTTTGCATCTCATAGTATGCTTCGCCTGTGCTGAAATTTACCCGGAACATCAGATCATCAAGGACAGAGCTGTTGCTCAGCTGCACTACTATACCATTGACCTCCTGCATACGGTTATCCATCAGATCCTTGCATTGCTCAAGCATAGTGAGGTTGTATTCCTTACTGTCCTCTTCAATGATCTCTACAAGGTTAAAATAGACAAATATTCCTGTAATAAAAGGAATGGTAAATATTATTAAATATGATAGAAGAAACCGCTTTAACGTACCATGCTTGCTATGCTTCATGCCGACCTCCACACATATTTAGATTTTATTATACTATGTATAAAAATCATGTGCAATCCTCCAGATTAGCTTAACATCATGAATTATGGAGCAAATACATAAATTCCGGCTCAAGCCCTGCACTTTGAACCAGTTCATGAGGATATTCCGGGTGTTCCGGTTCTATGTGAAAATAATTGCTGTGAATATGGTTGGTATAGTACCTGCCATTCATGCCAAGATCATGATAGTTAAAGGGTACAACAACATTATAAACAATATTTTCAACCACTTCAAAGCCTCCGCTGGCTTCATCAAGATAAATTCCTCCGGGGAAGCCTTTTATAAGAGTTATTCTCTTCATCAGTTCATCAGAAAAAGTCTGTGAGTTTCCCACAAGAATTCCCTCTTCATACTTCTCGCCGGTAAATCCTCCATTGTCGTGGATATGATTACCTCGAATAACTGAACCTGCCTGCATTGATAAGGTGTAAATTCCGGCGCCGTCATGGAGCTTTTGGAGCACATGATGAACATGATTATATTCTATGCGGTTCTCTGATGCAACTGTCGGTTCATTAAACCTTGGGTAGTCTTTCGGTGGCTTATAGACAAGTCTTTCATCGGCAAACTCATCCCAGTAGCCCCAACCCCATCCTACCGAGATTCCGGAGTATGAGGCCCGGCAAATCTCATTATGAGCTATAAGCGTTTTCTGAACATAGCCTGCAAGTATTGGTATAGCGCCTTTATATTCAATACCTATATCATGAAAGTAATTATTTAAAATTTTATTTGCTTTAACAATTTCTCTGCTATCTTTCGGGTGTGCGTCCTCAAGAGTGAAGCCTCCCAATTGTATCCCGCTTCCTGAAATATCAGCAAATTCACAGCCACGGATTATGTTTGAGCTTGATCCCTTCTGTACATCCATTGCAGTGCTGCCCATAGCTTTAAAAGTACAGCCGGTAAACACTATATACTCTGCCGCATTAAGCTGTATCGCTCCTTTCGGCTTTACAAAAGAGGAATGGAAAAGAGGATACTTTTCAAGATCAATAGACAGGTTGGCCTGAGATTCAGCATGCCCATTAATAGACGGTTCCAGCCAGGTCGTGTAGCAAAATTCAATTCCTTCAAAGGTTAAATTACGCACCCGATTTTCTATGCTCCCATCTATTAAAAGCAGACAGTCCGCTACAGGTATTATGAATTCGGAGGTTTCAATCTCGTCATCGCTATTGGCAATATAAAACAAAGTGTGTGCGCTTCTGTCAAAATACCATTCTCCTGGCTCATCCAGCAATTCAAAAGCATTTTCTATATAATTAGGACTACCTACCCTTACCACGCCTTTCATTTGGCAATACTTAAAGCAGGGCATACGCATTTTTATAAATGCCCCATCCTCTGTTTCAACAATTTCATCCACAGGACAAATGCTATGTGTCCAGCCCACATCAAATACAAACTCTATATCTTTAGGATTACGCCACGCTGCCATTTC
>CAZUGK010000249.1:0-4140 GCA_964619815.1 uncultured Clostridiaceae bacterium
ACCTCAAAACCTCGTACCTGAAGAATGCTTCGCATTCTTCTACTTACTTGCATTTATACCTTCCACACTCATTTTTTGTTGTGAAACTCATTTTCTAGCCTGACAATATGGTTATTTGCAGATTTAACTTCTTTTTTTGTATCCTGAAGCTCAATATATACTTTTTCCAATAGGTCATATACCTTATCCTCCAAAGGAATCACCTCCAAAAGCCATTGTATTTATTTTACCACATATTAGATAAAACTTGCTATACTTGGTATCAAAATCTAATTATCTATATCTTGTTCCCTAAGCCGTGCCTCCGGATCAGTTCCGGTAAAGCTGCCGGCAGGGCTTTCTTGATATAGTATATCTAGATACCAACATATGGCTATTGCCTATTCCATTAAATAAAAACCGCTGCTATCCGAAGTACACCACAAATTCCGCTACTCTTCAACAGAAATAAAGAAGTTGAACCCATAAAAAAAAGAAACCCCGGCTTTCACCGGAGTCCATCTTCATTTCTGTCATTCAACCTTCTTGAGAACATAATACTGGGGATTCAAACCTCTGAATACATAGTCCCCACTTTTCCACTCTAAAAACATATAGGTCTGCCCATCAATCTCCTTTATTTCATACTTGCTTGCGGTTTTATCCTGCTTATCCAGAATTAACCCCTTAGTCCATGTAGGAGATGCATATGCCAAGTTCCCCCCTTCAAAGGAAGCAAGCACATCCCCTCCATTAACGAATGTGAATTCCGTAAGGTACAATTCACCTTTAAAAGCTTTTTTATTAGGTTCAAACTGCCCAATCCTCTCAACAAAATCAACAGACTGCCATTTCCCAATAACCCTCTGGTCATCCACAAACGGGTAATCAATATTGTCAACCATGTGCATTATTCCGTAGCTTGCAAATCCAACCGTAAATACCGTAAGGAAAATAATCAGAGCAATCACCGGAACGGTTGCAGGCCTTTTTATTCTAAAGTGCCTGACATTACCCTCTCTTTCATGTTTATCCCACACAGAATCAAAGGATATTGCGGTTGAATGCTGCTGCAGCCTATCCTTAAGCACATCACCTATATCAGTATTGAACTGACTCATATATATATCCTCCCTGATTTAGCATTACAATATCATTTTCCGGCAAATTCTTTCTTAATGTTTTTAGTCCCTGGTTAAGCCTTGACTTGCAGGTACCTAATGGAATATCGATTATCTCAGCTGCTTCTTTAAGCTTCATACCACAGTAGAAATGCAGTACAATAACCTCCCTGCTCTTTAAGGCCAGCTTGTTGATTTCCTCCCACAGTTCTCTTGCCTCTTCACTTTTAATAAATGTGTTTTCCATAGATTCCAAACCAGTTGTCTCCGGTACCTCCCCTACAAAGTGAAGCCATCTTTGCTTCCTCAGCATATTGCGTGTAGTATTCAGTGTAATCTTATAGATCCAGGGCTGAATAGGCTTACTAACATCAAATCTGTCAAACTTGCGGAATACTTGCAGAAATGTTTCCTGAGTAATATCATCTGCAAGTGCTTTAGATTTTGTCAGAAACAATGCAACTCTATATACATATGCTGAGTGTTCCCGAAAAATCGCTTCCGCCTTTTCTTTAGAAATATCTGTTTTCAATAGCAGCCCTCCTTTCCATCGGTATTCACTCTTATTCCACAATGAAGTGAAAAAAGGTTCGGTAATGTGGATAAAAATTTAGCGCCCTCAAAGGGATACTCCCCTCAAAGCCGCTTTTTACTGTAATCAATTGAAAATTTGTCAATGCCATTGTCAGCTTTTATTGACACACTTAGGCGGAGCTTCTCCGGCCTTTTAATAAAACTTAATGGAGAACTATAACTCAAAGGAAAGCTGACATATTCACTATATTTCTTTTCAATTTTTCATTATTTTGATATGTGGTTTAGTCAAAGCAGTGCAGCAATAGATAAATCAACGGAAAAGGTTGTTTTTTAATTTGATTGATTGTCCCTGTTATAAATAAATTTCTTGATGGACAATAAAAAGCAAATGTGCCGGTAGACCCGGAGTGTCCAACAATCTCAGGAGCGGGAAACAAGGGTGACATTAATCTTGACATTTTACATCTCATCATTCCCATTCCATATTCCAGCGGAAACCATTGGATTCTGTTCCATTGATAGAGCATAGGAAGATATGACTCCTTGAAAAGCTTCCCTGCATAAAATGATTTCAAAAATTTCATTGTATCCTGTGCCGTTGAAATAATGCCTCCTGAAGCTCCGGCAGACGCCGTGAATAAAGGACGGTTAAAGGGTTTTTCATTTAAATAGAATGGTGCAAAGACACTTGTTGTTTTACATAAAAATGTGTGTTCCAGCTCCATTGGTTGTATAATAAGCTGATCATAAATTTCATCAAGTTCTTTATGAGTGATTATTTTTGCTATTTCTCCAAGCAAATCAAAATTAATGTCCGAGTAAAATGCTTTGCCTTTTATCCCGTTTATAAAATGTGGCTTTAGAGTTTTGGTTCTTTGAAGTGCCTCGTCAAAAGTCAATTCAGTATCTCTTTCACATATTTCATCAAAATATGATTTACCGGCTGCACTTCTTTCTGTATACCAATCCGACAACCCGGTTGTATGGGACAATAATTGCCGGATAGTTATCGTGGAGGTATACTCTTTCCCTTTGAAAACATGTAGACCTTTTAGATAGTCTTTCGGGAAAAATTTATCTATCGTATCATCAAAAGACAGCCATTCCTCTTCTATCAACTTTATAATGACTGCTGCAGTAAACATCTTGGTAATACTGGCTATAGCATATTGAGTATTGATTTCCATATTTCCTGCTGATCTTATCCATGAAAACTCATCATTGGCTGATTCAATATAAATCACTGAACCAAACACTTTTTTATTATCAACTGTTTTATTTAATACTTTATTAAGATTATTGGTTATGCTTCTCACCATTTCACACCCCTCCCCCAAGCATAAATAATCTTTGTGCCAAATACCTCTAGCGTTCCTTCTAAACCTCGCTCAACTTGATAATATCTATTACTTCAACTAGCGATTTGACGGTGTAATCCGGCTTTATGCCGTGCTTCCAATCACGTCCCTGCCTATTGATCCAGCAGGTTTTAATTCTATTCTTGTTCGCACCTATAATGTCAGATGACGCATCACCTACATGGATTACTTTTTCAGGGTCTAAATCATAGTGGTTCAGTACTTCCTTGAAAATTCTGCTAAGCGGTTCGTTTTTATAAGATCTCACCCGCTCCGAGATAAACACTTCATCAAATCTAAACATACCCAATAATCCGGTAATCATCTCAATATCAGCATCACTTACCAAACAAACCGGTATTTCATCCCCTGCAAGTTCGAAAAACCGTATTGCATCCTCAAATAACTTTGCATTACTATGTTCCTCCATAAAAATGGTTACCGCTTCCACAGGATTAAAATCAATACCAATTTCCTTTGAGATATCTAAGAAACTTGGCTCAAAAATTGACTTCAAATTTGAGAACTCTTGGTTACAAGCAGCGCATTCATGAAATCTGTTAATAACTTTTGAATCTACTAATTTTGCGCATTGCTCTGCAATCTGCTCGCTATACCTATCCTTCAGAATTCTTCTCCAAATAAACGGAATTCTTATATCAATGTCCACAAGCGTTTGGAACATATCTATACACACAAGTTCAAACCTGCTCATAACCCCACTCCCATACTTTATCCCTTTTCGTTTTTATCATATTCAGTTGCATCTGTGAATAATCAGTCACTTTCAAGTATTTTTCACCTATTCAATTGTTGTGTGCTGATTGGTTAAGATTAGCCATGCTTAATCAATATGCAATATTATTTCGTCTATAGTAAAATTCAATCATTCTGCTGCAGCACCGATAAAAATAGAAACCACCAAATCATTCTCCAGAATAAAAATTAGTCCTCCATATACCGATCCTGCAACTATTTCTGATGAACCCATGCTGTTTTCCTCCGGGTTAACTTCATGTTCATATGCTTTCAACACTTCCTCTTTCGTACTTCCAATGCCTATACCCCTGCTGTTTTTCAAAGTGCATGGGCCCTGCAATTTAATAGAGAAGACAGACTGTTTGTTTTCGTCATCCGTTCTAAAA
>CAZUGK010000250.1:0-1220 GCA_964619815.1 uncultured Clostridiaceae bacterium
GGGAACTGAACATCTCCGTGCATTTTATAGACCGTTGCCGAAGCATCTTTCATATTTACAGTCAAGTTTTCTTTCGTTATCTTGATATCAGCTTTTCGATTGTTAGTATTTAGCCCATCTTCTAATAAATGATCATAATTCGTTGTCCAATATGTACTTATTGGCAACCGCGTTATAATATTAAGGCTTTTATTTTCACCAGTTGCAGAAGTAAATGCATCATAGATTGCTGTATTTATACCTGCTCTAGTTTTCTTTTGATTATAGTAATATTGGGCTACCGCTAAACAGTCGTGCTCTTTATCCATGGATAGACCTATTTCTTCTGCTAATGGCTTTAACAAATTATACCAGCTCAAAAACCCAGATGGCACCGATAAACCAGCCCCTGCAAAAACTGCAGCGTTTCCTAATTGTATAGCTTCAGAATATTTTTTTATAAACGCTTTCACATCCATTTTTTATACCTCCATCATTAATATTTTATAGGTATTAGGAAATTAAAATAAAGATAAACTTTTATATTCAGCATCCAAAAACCACGGTTTTTGCAATGCTCTGCAGTCAAATTTTTCACTAAGTACATCATTTCTTTGTATTATATATATTGGTTTTCCTAGTTCATTAAAGTAATTAAGTTCATATTTACACCAATTTGACTCTAACGAATTATCAGACGTCACAAATATTAATGCCTTCGACTGCTGAAGCCGTTTTTCAATAACTGATAATGTAGCCCTACCTACCAATTTGCGTTTTAAATAATCATTATCATTCATCCAATCGCAATATATATTTTTACCTTTTTCATTCAAAAACCGTATTAAACTTTGAACGACAGTATAATCAACGCTACTGTGAGAAATAAAGAAATCATATGATTTAATCAATTGCTCTTTTGAATTCTCAATCCGATATTCCAACTCCTCAGGTATGGCTCGTATATCATAATGCTCTTTAGCATAAACATTTTTTAAATACACTTGTCTTTTCTTGTTTTTACTCGATATTCTCATGTATTTTTGTCCGCGGAGTATAGGCTGAAATCCTAATGATTGCAAGTGTTCAAATGCCATTCTACGTAATTGCGGGTTATATTCCGTATCAACCTTTTTGCTAAAAAAGCGTACAATTTTAGGGCAGTAATACTTTTGAAGTTCTGTAGAAATATATACCTTGTCTTTCTGTGGGGTAGATTTTTTGTCATACAAAACAATAAA
>CAZUGK010000250.1:1230-4133 GCA_964619815.1 uncultured Clostridiaceae bacterium
CTTTTGCCTTTTCGATTTTGTCGTAAGTTTTTTTTATTTTAGGGTCGCGCAGAACAGAAAAATGGCGCTCATGCTGCACACGGACTTCTTCTTTATATTTATGTTGATGTTGATTGATGTATTCTTGATTTATTATTTTACTATATACATTCAGTTTTTGCACAAGTTTACACGGAGTATCCATTATAAACCTTGATTTTTTCCCGTGTCTTTTTACGCCCTCTTCTTTGATGTAATAGTACTTATATTTTTCATTAATAAGAAACCATTCATAAGGATAATATTGCTCTAACAATGCTATAATCGTATCAAAATCATAAGTATAGGGCAACAATGCGACAAGATTTTTGAGATATTTTGTCAAATCATGATTAATTTTTATCAAGTCATTTTCAAATATATGCTTTGTATATCCCGACATTCTTATACTCCTTTCATTAATACATTCTGTTATTTTAGAATCTTGATAAGTGCGTGTACAATTTTATCTACATCATCCAAAGTATTATTATGTCCAAGGGATATACGAATAGTACCTCTGGCAATGTCTTTGTCAGTGCTTATTGCCCGCAGGACATGCGACATTTCCGTACTTTCGCTGTTACAAGCTGATCCTGTAGCTATACAAATACCCGCTAAATCCATACGATGAAGAATCGCTTCTCCGTCAGCACCATCAAAAGAAAGACTAATCAATCCGGGAAGTATATTCTCACCACCATTACGCTTGTATGGAATTCGCGCCTCAGTAAGGCTACTAAGCAGCTGACATTCCAATGCACGAATGCTTACAATATGGCCATCCATACAATCACAGTTTTTCTTCAATGCTGTTGCCATTCCAATAATAGATGCAACATTCTCTGTTCCAGCTCGATGATAACTTTCCTGTGCACCACCGTCTATGTATGGAATAATTTGTGTGCCTTTTCGTATGTATAAAAAGCCAATGCCTTTAGGACCATTAAACTTGTGTGCGGATGCCGACAGCATATCGATACCAAGTTCTTGAACGTCAATCCTTACATGACCAACAGCTTGTATGGCATCCGTGTGAAACAGTGCACCGTGTGCATGAGACACATCACAGAGGTCTTTAATCGGTTGAATTGTGCCGATTTCATTATTAGCAAACATTATCGATACAAGTCTCGTGGTATCACAAATAATATTGCTCAGCGATTCATGCGTAATGACTCCTGTCGCTGTCGGCATAAGATAGGCAACGGGGTATCCGAGTCTCTCAATTGCAGCGCATGAAATGAGCACGGCATGATGCTCAAACGCAGATGTTATTGTCGCTCGCTTATTAGAGTCGGGAAAACCTGAACCTTTGATAGCCCAGTTGTCGCATTCTGTGCCGCCGGAAGTAAAGAAAATTTCCTCGGGTTGTGCGTTAATACACCTAGCGTTTGTTGTTCTTGCTTCTGTGAGGGCTTTTTTAGGTTTTCTCGAAAACGAATATGGTTGTGAAGCATTGCCATATTCATCAAGCAGCCACGGCACCATAGCTTCAAATGCATCACTATCAAGTTTTGTTGTCGCCGCATTGTCAGCGTAAATCATATGCATCACCTCACTTAAAGAGCGTACAACCGTTTTCCTTAAATTCTTCAATTTTAATTTTCAAGTCCTCGACAGAGCAATCAAAGTCGTCAGCCAAGCACCTTAAGCATGCATACTCTTCCACATTAGGGTTCAGCAGCTTCTTGTTTAATGCAATCCAGTCTTTTTCAAGAAAAGCTCCACAGTATTTACATGTCTTATTGCTGTTCACGATAACGCTCCTTAATTTGAATGTCCGGAATTTTCGCCCCTCCGAATTCTCCATAGTCAATAATTCCCAGTTGAATTTTTATGACACCGCGCATTGATTTTGCCGGTTCCAAGCAATAAGTAACGAATTCACCTACATCTATTTTTGATACATCGGTGGCATTTGGGAATAAGAGCTTCAAAAAACCAGTACAAATTCTTTTGATTGCTTCGGTGTCTCGGGTTGCCGAATTTTTAGGTAATTCTAGCAACTCATCAACAACTGCTCTATATACAAGTTCTTCACGAAGCATATGCATAATTTCACCGAAATACTCTGTATTCAATGCCCATCCGTTTGCTTTTAGGTTCTCCTTCATTTTTGGGATGTCCCAACCTTTAATAAAGCCATGGAATCTGTCAAGAAGTGCAGATTCATGAAAAATGTCTGGCAGATCAACAAACATATTTTGATTAATGTTCATTAATTCAGAATCAATATTACCCAAAAGAATTAGCCCAGCATCGCCAACACCTCTGCTGTCACCGACACGATACTCTCCACTTTCCAAATAGCCTTTTAGCGCCCCCTGCATTTCCATAGCATCAGTAAATTTGATGCTTTGAACTTCATCAAATGCTACATAGTCATATCGAGATACTAATCCTGGTGTTTTTTTGTTAATATCGTAAAACATCTTTGCTCTGGAAATACTGCCACCACTAACAAGCCAGCCATACTTGCTTATCTGTGCAAAAAGGTATGATTTACCAGTCTCTTTAGGTGCAAGCTCTATCAGATTGAGACGTTTCTCAACGAAAGGTAGCAACCGGCTTATCATCGTCAGTTTCTGTTTGGTGCTTACGTAACCGGATGGATTGTAGTCGATTGCCATAATTAGTATATTAATCCATTCGTCAATCGTAAAGTTGTTTCTATTTTCCACGAAATAATCAAGGTCGATCGTATATGGGCAAAATGGAGTAAAGCCAATTAAGCGAAAAACACTATTTTTCCCGCTATTATTAAACTCACAAACAATCTCAACTATTCCCCATACTTCGGTCGGAGAAAGTAAATATTCTTTGTTTGCCTCAACTCCTGACCAATCAACGATAGCTTCACCTTTCTTTTTTGGTACCCCAAA
>CAZUGK010000251.1:0-4084 GCA_964619815.1 uncultured Clostridiaceae bacterium
ACTCCTCAACTATGCTCGGACTAGATTTTTGCATATCCAGTTGTGCACTAATTTGCTCAGCCATATATAGCTCCTTCCACGTTTCGTCTTTCCTGCCATTTTATATAGGCACGGGTTAAATTAGCACCAATAATTTTTACAATAAATATAATTAAAATGATAACCCCTACTGGCAAAACCGTAATCGGAAGTAAGGGCCCTCCAGTTCCAAAAGTATTAGCGACCACTGCCGAACCAGGATATTGGTATGCGACAAAAATCGTTCGTTCATCGTCCGTCATCATCTTATCCTCAACTAAACCTTTAGTCATGACGGCCCCCACGTCGGAACTGGTAAAACTACTTACAAAAGCTAGGCCGCTTGAACCTGGAATTCCCATTAATGGCCGTAGTATTGGTCTAAACACTATTCCTGCTGCACGCAAAGCTCCTAATGATTCGGCAGCCTGAATTAGACCTAATGAAAACATTACCGTAGGGATGAGTGTCAAAGCAAATAGAAATCCATCCCGTGCTCCGGCACCACCTTTACCAGTAAAAGTTACCCCTTTAGCTACTTCTCCGAAATTGCCCATTAATGCCATAAAGTCAAACGCTCGCCAAGGGGCGTCGGCCTTAGACAATATTCCTGACAGCGAAATGACTAGAAAGAGCAGCGACAACCAGCCTTTCCAAGTTACTTTATATTCCTCCGGTTTTTGTTCTGTCATTTACTATCCCTCCATGACTATTACAAGATTAAGCTATTAAACCTGATTAATACCGTTCATATTAAGTATGCAGGCAATTAATAATTTAGCTCTTTCAAACAATGATTCAACGACCGCATATTCCTCAGGACTGTGGTTTCTTCCGCCTTTTACACCCATGGCACAGACTGTAGGTACTCCCGCCATCACCGTATAAGCAGAGTCAGCGCCACCACCCACCTGTTTTGCATAAGGAGTTCCAAAATTATTTTCTTTATATGTCCTCTCAACTAAATCATATAGTTCTTTAACGCCATCTGTTGTTTTCATAGGCTTTATACCTAGCTTCACGGACACAGTTGTCGTTGTGTCCTCAATATATGTTTTAGCTGCAATCTCTTCGATTTTTTTCGTAATTGGTTCTATATCACCAGTATCTGTGTAGCGAACGTCGACAATTATTTTCGCATAGTCAGGGACAGCATTGGCCACTGTTCCTCCCTGAATAACACCTACATTGAATGTTATGCCTGTTTCTATATCTGTCAGTTTTTGAATGGCAATTACCTTATGAGCGAGTTCGACTATGGCATTACGGCCGTTTTCCGGATCATTACCGGCATGAGCCGCAACCCCTTTGACTTCTACAGTAAATCTAGCCGTGCCTTTACGCCCAACTACAATACCATTGTCAACAAAGCCCGTCTCACAGTTAAAAGCTGCCGCGTATCCCCTAGACTCCTCAATAATAAAGTCCGCAGCATTGGAGTTAGCATGTCCGCCTTCTTCGTCCCCAGCAAGAAGAATTTTGATTGGACGGGAATTATAACCTATTACGTTCAGAGCTTTTACGGCATATAAAAGAGCAATAATGCCGCCTTTCATATCAAGAACCCCTGGCCCGTATGCCTTGCCATCTTTAATTGCAAACGGACGATTGACCACAGTCCCTGTACTAAAAACGGTATCCATATGTCCTACAAATATTACCCCAGGATTGGGTCGATTCGAACCAATCTCCCCAACTAGCATGTTACCAGTCTTTTCGAATTCGATAACTCGAGTAGTTGCACCCTCTTCATCTAATAGCCGCTTTATTCTTGCAGCAACGGTGTCAATTCCCACCTTATAACTTGTGCCACTTTCCATATTTACTAATTCTCGCCATAACGCCAACATTTCTTCTCGGTTATCATCTACGAACTGAAATGCTATCTGTTTTTTCTGCTGCTCCATTATTATCCCCATTCATTCTTTATTTGCAATATTTAGGTTTAATTTCGGTCATGACCCTAATTGAATTGTATCTCTCATTCTCATAATTGTCAATATTGTTTAACAAATAAAAAAGAGTAGAATATTTTACTTCTACTCTAAATTAATTCGATATAATTTTCTTGGTCGTCCACGCGGATTAGGATTTTCATCGCCAATATCTTCGGCGATTCCAGCGCGTTCTAGCTCTGATATAATTCGTCGCGCACTTCGTGGTAAAATCTGCATATGTTGCGATAAGTCATGTGCGCTTATTTCAGTTCGTTTAATTTTTTTCATAATCGCATCAATTTTACTCAAAGTCGAAACACTGATGGATGTTCGCTCACTTAGAGATTGCAGTTTAGCTGAACCATATGAATATGTGATCTGTTTTTTTTCTCCTAAAGGTCCAGTAATTGTTTTATCATCAAAAAATACCATCCACGATCCTTTTCCATATTTATTAGCATTAACTAAGGCTTTCGCTGCATGGAACTCAGCCTCATAAGCCGACACTCCAATTCCGATACCGCATGTAATCAAATCTTTACTTATTTGCTCTAATTCTTCCATTTCCGGAATCTTGGTAAAATCATCAGTAATCATGCGCAGCATACCACGAGTTGTAAAAATAACAAATCGACCAGGACCAGCCGTTTTTAATGATCCTTGTACTTTTTTAGCGTATGTAATCAACTTCTGTGTTACTTTTACTTCCATGTTATACATTTCATCGGTTGAATAAAATTCATTAGCACTTGTAAAAGTATCCAACTCCAGCATTTGTACAGCAATTTGGGCATCTCTGACAGTTTCAATCTCAAACGCTCGTAACATAATGTTTATAGTTGATTCAACTGCCGCCCTGGCGGGAAGAACTCGAAACACAGGTACGCCCAACTGTTCCAATTTATTTTTGACGTTTAGTGTACAGGTAACTGCAACTTTACTCTTACCTATTTGCCAAAGATCATAATGATACTTTACAACGTCTGCTTCGGTCATGCCTAGTTGGAAAGGACGAACATACGCTGGTTCATCACTAATCCCTAACTCTTCATACACTTCTTTCAAGTCGTCATATAAAATGGAGTCAAAACTTATACTATTCATGTTAATCTTCCGAGTATATAGAATCTCACATAATGTCCTATAGAGACTTGATCCTTTATAAGGCATATAAAACATTGGTTGAGTAACCCCACCCCAATCTTTAGCAATTACATACGGAATCCGCCCGGTGCAAAGCCACATATCAATATCTTCATATTGCGCTGCTTTAAGAAGTGGAATAATGCTTTCTCTATCATTATATATATAAGGCTTGACATCAAATTCCGAATTCTCCGCAACAATATCTTGAACAATTTTCACAGAATCTCTGGCACCTAATACGCCTAATTTAAGCTTCAAAGTAAATCAACCCCGCTCGCAAATTTTTAGCAAGTGTTACTCATCGATTTTACTACCAAAATTCCGAAAGTCTGAACGTTAAATTTGCTAATTTCCAGGCTAACTTTCTTGTTATATTTGTTATCATTTATAAATGCATTAACCCTATAATATCTATTATAAGAAAAAGAGTTAATTTCATCAAATTATATAATCCTAAATGTGTCTTGCCCCCCCTCCATAGCTGCACACATATATCGCGCTCATTCTTAATCGAACTGTGGAATAAACACGGAAGGATTCTACTTAACGAATTTTTTAAGAAATGCGACAACTTTCTTGACAAACAGCGACAGTACTGGTAAATTAAAATGATATTTCTTTTTTATTAGATGGATCTATAGTATTAGAAAAAAGAGGTATTGGGGTCGGTATAGATTCGTCGAAGTATCTTTAAAGCAACAATAACAATTGGAGGTTTTTGATGAGAATATCTGAGAGAATCAGCATACTGATTCATATGTTTCTACTGTCTGGTATTGGATCCGGATGCGCTATGAATTCAACTGAAAACGAAAAAAAAGAAACTGCTAATGCTACTGTATCTAAAGAAGCGCAGCAATTCGACAACCAACTGACATCACTTTTTGATTCGCTTAAAGCTCCGGGTATAGCCGTACTTGTATTTACTAAGGATAAAGTATTATACAAGAAAGAAATCGGATATGCCAATATTGAAAAGAAAA
>CAZUGK010000252.1:0-4040 GCA_964619815.1 uncultured Clostridiaceae bacterium
GGGGTACACGGAGGCAATAGAATCGGCGGTAATGCAGTAGCTGACATAACTATATACGGAAGAATAGCAGGCAGGAATGCAGCAAGCACTATAAAATAAATAATAAGCATTATATAAAAAAGGCAGTTTTCCGGACAGAATCGGGAAATTGCCTTTTTAAATTAAATTAAGCTTTGCCGGAAAAGTTGGAAGGAGCAGCTATAAGTATAGTGCGGCCTGGAAGATCATGATATTTTATTGCAGGGCATGCTGGGGCTAATGCAATTAGCAATTGTCGAAAGTTTTGGTGCAAAGGTACTAAAAAAGAGAGCTTAATAAATGGTATAATATAAATAATTCTCCGGTTAAGCCTGGCATATTAAATGCCAATATTAGTGCAAAGGATGATGAGTATGGTTAATTATGAAGGGCAGTATCCGGTATACGAAATATCAGCCTCAAAAATAAGAAACAATGCAGGTAAAATATATGAATTGTGCAGATCCAACGGGATTGAACCTGTAGGAGTTGTAAAGGGCTTCAGTGCGATCCCGCAGGTGGCTGAATTATTTGTTGAAGTTGGGTTTAAGACCCTGGGCGATTCCAGGATGAAAGAAATAATAAGGCTCCGGGATAATAATATCGACGCAAAAATGATGCTTATCAGGATACCGATGCCAAGTGAAATACCGGAGCTTGTAAGCTATGCTGATTCGAGCCTGAATTCAGAGCTTGAAACAATAATGTTGATTAATGAAGAAGCAAAGGCACAGAAGAAAGTCCATGGAATTATTCTGATGGTTGACCTGGGAGATCTGAGAGAGGGCTTTTTCGGCAGGGAGGAAGCTGTAGAAGCGGCAAAAGAAGTTGAAGCGATGGAAAATGTTAAGCTGCTGGGAATAGGCACCAATTTAGGGTGCTATGGTTCAATCAGGCCTTCAGAGAAAAACCTGGGAGAGTTGTGCGAGCTGGCGGAGAAAATTGAAAAAGAGCTCGGAAGAAGACTTGAGATAATATCAGGTGGGGCAAGCACATCCTTGTCAGTTTTAGTAAACGGGAAGATGCCGGAGCGCATCAACCACTTGAGAATTGGTGAGGCAATTATAACAGCTAAAGACTTTCCGTATTTATGGGATATTGAAATGTCTGGGGTTTATAGAGACCCTATGGTACTGAAGGCGCAGGTCATTGAGGTTAAGCAGAAGCCAAGCTATCCGATAGGTGAAATATTCGTAGATGCCTTTGGCAACAGGCCTGCATACACAAACAGGGGAATGAGAAAAAGAGCGTTACTCGCAGTAGGAAACAAAGACGTAGGGGATGTTACAAAGCTTAAGCCGAGATATGATGGCATAGAAATAATGGGAGGCAGCAGCGACCACCTGATACTTGATATTGAAGACTATAAGGGGGATATTAAGGTGGGAGATGTATTGGAGTTCGATACTTTTTATGCGGCAATGCTATTTTTATGCTCCAGTGATTGTGTAAGAAAAGTGGTAGTTGAATAGTTTTTGTGGTGATTGTGTGGTCTTGGCGCAGTATATAAGCAATAATCAGAAAGTAAGGGGTTAGAGATAAAGTGAGATATTTTAATATTTATAAGGGGCTCCCAAAAAGTATTTATGTTATATTTTTTGCTCAGATGATTAACCGCTTCGGTGATTTTGTATTGCCGTTTCTGAGCTTGTTCTTGGTTAAGAAGCTTGGGCTAAGCTATCAGAGTGCCGGAGTTGCAGTAATGCTGAATTCCCTGTCAACAATTCCCGGATCTTTTGCCGGCGGAAAAATTGCTGATCATTTCGGGCGCAAAAAATCCTATGCATTTTTTCAACTGAGTGCTGCGGTATGTTTGTTCTTCTGTGCATTCACAGAAAACCCGCAGATAATAATAGCTCTTGTGTGCTTGTCTTCATTTTTTAACGGAGGTGTCCGTCCAATAATATCGGCAATCATCACCGATGTTCTCCCTGCTGAAAAGAGACAGATGGGATTTTCGCTGTCCTATCTGGGAATCAATCTGGGGGTATCTGCAGGACTGCTTGTTGCAGGTTTTTTATTCAACCATTACATTCCTCTCATTTTTATCGGGGATGCACTAACTTCTTTTTTGGCGGTTCTTCTTGTTCTAATCAATACAAAAGAGACGCTGCCGGATTATACTGATAACAAAAGTATAAGCAATGAAGAAAAAACCGAAGCAGGAAATGTATTTTCCGTCTTGCTCAGAAGGCCGCAGGTGCTTATTTTTCTCATAATCAATATGTTTATAAACATTATCTATATACAGCATACTTTTTCCCTACCGATGATGCTGGATAGCGTTTTTGGAAGCAGCGGAGCAAGCAATTATGGAATTGTAATGAGCTTTAATGCTGTAACGGTATTGGTAATGACGATGCTTATAACTCACGCTACAAGAAAATGGAAGCCCTTGAGTGCTATGGCTGCAGCAGGGCTGCTGTACGCCGTTGGTTTCGGCATGATTACTGTCATAAGATCAATGCCTTTATATATCATATCGACTATTATATGGACAATTGGCGAGATAATTATAGTAACGAACTTCGGAGTATACATAGCGAACAATACCCCGCAGAATTTCAGGGCTAGGTTTAATGCAGTATCGTCCTTAAGCTGGGCTACCGGAGCGGCTCTCGGCACATCATTGGTTGGCCGGTACATGGACTATTTTGGAGTGGAAGCAGTTTGGCCTTTGGTATTTTTCTTAGGGCTTCTTGCCTCGGCAAGCATGTATCTTCTTGAAGCCAGAACCAGAAAAGCTGCTGATTCGGATGTACAGCAGGGCAGTGTTTCTGAATAGCACAAGCACAGGGTATTATACGCAAAAAATTTGTTAAAATATTAATGGCTCGTTCTGTAAGTCAGAGCTTAATGTAAAATTGCAGCCGGCTAAGGTGTTTTCACTTTGGCCGGTTTTTAAATTGAAAATATTGACAAAGTGAATCAGAAGTGTTATAATTCATTTAGTAAATTACTAAATTAGTAGATTAGTAAATTAGTCAATTAGTCAATATGCCAGGAGGTAAAGCTATGAAAATACCAACTACATTAAAGCATAAACCGGTTATTGTCTCTGAAAACTATGAGAATGTGGACGGCAGATACGCCTATAATACCGACGCAAAAGGCCTCTCGTTGGGATTAGCCCAGTGGAATGACCGCGGCAAGGTGGATATTTCAGCCAAAGTATGGAGGTATACAGGAGAAAAATGGTCCAGACAATCGGAAGAACTGCCGCTGCATCGTGTACTTGACCTTGCGATACTTGTATGCAGGGCACAGCTCCATTTCCGTGAAGCATACCGGTATGAGAAATTGTATGACACAGAAAACCCTGTTATCGACAGGGTGGGCCTGCAGGGTGATGCCATGACTGTGGCTGTTTGTACCGACAATGAAAAGATTGATGAGGATATCAAGTTATTCAGCCAGGCACTCAGCAATGATGATGAGCTTATAGGAGAACGCTTGCACACCCTGTCAGGAATTTTAAAGGAAATGGGATATTAATGAGGAAGAAAAGAAGGTGATGCTAATGGATAGGAAAAAGGAGCTGAAGCTGCAGTATAAACAAACGAAGCCACAGATGGGGATATTCATAATCCGTTCTAAAGTCAACAATAAGTGCTATATTCAGGCAACTCAGGATTTGAGAGGCGTGATCAATGGCGCTAAAGTCAGATTGGAAAATGGTATGCACCCAAATAAAGAGCTGCAGAAGAAATGGACGGAATTTGGTTCTGAGAATTTCACAATTGAAATCCTTGAGAATCTTGAATATGATAAGGACGAATCGAAAACTGATTACACGGAGGATTTGGCTTTGCTGCAAATGATATGGGAAGAAAAGCTGGCTAAGGGAAATATGGAGTTATATAGAAAAAGAATATAATTGGAGGCAGATTATAGTGTCAGGCCTGAATTATTACTTCTGGAGAAAGAGGATATTACGGGCCTGACTTTATTCTTTCTAATTTTGCTTGCATGTGCCGGATAATTTTATTAACATATTATTAAGAATTTCATTGTTAAGGAGA
>CAZUGK010000253.1:0-1155 GCA_964619815.1 uncultured Clostridiaceae bacterium
CATTGATAAATCTTACAAACACTTCATCAAAAGTTTTATCAATTGGGAGATCAGTTTCTTTTAACACGGTTTTGAACTCTTCTATCATCTCTCCAGGATGATTAAGGAGTTCTTTTGATAGTTCTCTATCAAACCGTTCAAGCTTCTGGAATGAGATTATAAGGCTTCTAACGTCTGGGAATTCGTAAGCAAGCTCCAAAATTTCATTCCAGTAATAATCCTTATAAAACTTTTTTATTACTTTAGACCATTTTGATTCAGTCAATTAAACATTCCTCCTGTAAGTGGGATATAATCCATTCTCTAGCCTCTGTAGCGGAGTCAAAGATAAATGCTTCAGCAACCCTTTTCCAGTCTGTATCTCCATTCCTAACCTGTTTAGCTAGATTGGGTTTAAGTTTATTAAATTTTGAAAGTCTTATTGCTTCTACCTTCGGATCTACAGTTTTCTTTTTCTGTTTTTTAGATTCAAGTTTAGTCATACGCTCAAGATTTTCGAGTTCCTCCAGTTTAGCTTCCTCTTCAGCAAGAAGTAGTTTATATCTCTCAATTCTCAGTTTACACGCTTTAATTGGATCTATTTCTTCAATTCTTCTGAGCATGCCCTCCTCTATTATGTCTTTATAAACAGCTTTGCTTGCTGATTCAAAAGTTGACTCGTATGCACGTTTGATATAATAATCAACAGAAGATGTTACTTTATCAGTTGGCAGGGATGCTCACCTTTCTTTGCTTAATTTTTATCAATTTTTGAAAACATCTTTAGAGGGAAGTTCTGTTCAGCTTATACGTATTATACGTACGTACAATACGTAGCATAATAGAGCCTAGGCTCATACATGAAAGCTGAACGTTCAGCCGATACGTATTTTCCAGGGGTTTAAGGGGAATTTAGTTGTACGTATAATACGTACATATTATGTTACATTTCATACCTCCATAGAAGATCACAGAATTTTAGGCTTGATTTTCTGAACAAAACAATTCTATCCTTTTCCCACAATAATCAGACTCTTGAGAAAAAAGACAGTGAGCCATCAAACCATCCCCACTCTCACAGCTTGTCTTGATTCAATCTTACATTTAGGACAGAGTGTTTCGTTCACAGACTGAGCTTTGAAGAGCTGTCCACAGCTGCAGCGAGTAAACAAAACT
>CAZUGK010000253.1:1165-2250 GCA_964619815.1 uncultured Clostridiaceae bacterium
CCATCTGAAATAATCTTCTCCAGGAAACAACTTTTTCATGTTCAAAATTCAGGTTAAGGTCTTTAGCAGGAACAAGCCTTTTCTCAAGAACTTTCCTGCCTTTATGAACTACGAAAAAATAGAAGCCATTCCCAGCTAAAAGAGCTTCATGTTGCTCTTTTCTGAATTTCATTCTACCAAATCGGATAGAGTTAGAAGAATACACATCAGAAACCTTTTCCTCACAAGATTTTACGTCAAGAGGTTTCCCCTGGTAGACTGCATCGTAAAGGCCGCCTATCAACTCAAGCCCTTTTAGGTGCCTCCTTGCATAATTCTCAAAGGTAATTCCGTTGTGAGAGGATCTGGTATGAGGATCCAAAGCAGGAGAGTTCATGCTGTAGCCCCCAACCAGTTAGGTTCCCACTTAATAACTACCCAGGGAAACCGCGTCCAGTTCGGACCGGCTCCATGGTGTGTAGAGAACCATTTATTTGCCTGCTCCCAACTCTCAAACCCATCAGCTACAGCCCATACATCAAGAGCACCAGGACTCAACAGATCAAAGTCAAGGTCTCCAACTGAGGTAATTTTTGCAGTTCCAAAGAAATTAGTATGGGCTCCACACCTCTGCCCTATCAGTCCTTTAGTATCCCTTAGTGCCTTCCTATCTCCAAATTGACAGTTTTGATTAATACAGTTCTTGCAGTCTTTTGACATCCTTGATCTGTAGTACAGCTGCACCGTATCCCCAACTTTTATTGGGTTCTTCCTTGGCTGTCTGGTAGTCTGTCTTTTCCTTCCATCAAAGATTTTTGGGATATGGTCCGGTTCAGAAAAAGAAATAAGGACCATCAAGCCACCCCCATGAAAACAATCTCAGCCCCATTATGTCCAGGGTACAGCTGCAGGCAACAAGTCCACATTTGCAACTGAGAAGGATAGCTGTGAGGCATTGAGGAAAGTATTTCTCTAATATTGTCCACAATTACCCCTCCAGCGTGCCTTCAATCTTTCCACAATTCTCATCAGGCCTGGTAGAGTATGAGCTTAACATTGGCAGGAAAGCTGCATCCGGATCTTCTTCCTTGGTAAATTTAGAAAAG
>CAZUGK010000253.1:2319-3993 GCA_964619815.1 uncultured Clostridiaceae bacterium
AATTTCCTGCCAGGTAGTAATTACCTCTCCAGCATAATACTTCAGGATAAGTTTTTCGCCGTCCTGTCTCCACCTGAAATTTTTGTATTTCGGGACTTTGTTCCAACCAGTTTCTCCGTATTCAATCCGGCCATACGCTTGTTTCTTTACCGGGATTTTTTCAATTACCTCAGGAGTTTTTTCAACTGGAACAGGCACCTGCTCAGATCTTAGTGTATCAAGGCAAGAGGAGATCTTCTGGAGAGCTGCAACAAGTTCCTGGTCAACAGTGACCTGGACGGAAATAGAAAAATTAAAATTGGAGAGGGGAGTAAGCTCTGGTTGAGTGAAGTTCTGCCCTATATTGGTTTGTCCCTGAGAATTTGACAGATCTTCACTCACTCAGACCACCCCCATAAAGCTTTTTTAATCTGAGGTCTGCAGCTATTGCTTTATCAATAGCGTCATTCATGTTGTCGGCATATGAAGAAATTTCCCAGTTATATCCTTTCGTATTTTTTATTAGAGTAATTTTGTCCTGGCCTGTGTTTTTTATGACAGTCTCAATAACTTCCTTTTTAGGCTCAAAATCAGATAAGGAACTGCTCACTGTATCACCTTCACGCCGTTATCGGTAACTTCCATCGTGCAAACATTAGTGTCTATCCCCATACACCTGGATCGGTGTGCCCTCAAAACAAGGGTTGTTTTGTCTGTTTTCCTACCATTTTTTGCATAGTTGGTTTTAAGAATCTCTTTGTAGTAGTACCGGGATTTTTCACCAAATGGCTCAAGGATTGTATTTTCTCCTTTGTTCATGGAGGATTCAGGCTGATTCACGACCACAACAAGAGCATTATTGTCAGTTGCATATGTCTTCAGATCATCTGACAGAGCAATAAATTTTTTAAGTATTTCGCCCTGCCCACCCATCCCAGTTTTACAGTATGCAGCCAACGCGGGAACGCCTGCACTATCTATAATTAGAACATCAACTTTAGGAAGCCTTTTTACAGTTTCACACAACTTTGAAAACTGTTTAACAAATTCATACTTTGTGCCAGTTTTCTTCATTGCTTCAATTTGATCGTCGTTGATACTTCCTTCAGTGTCTATATACAGGACAGATTTTCCTTTAGCTCTTGAATCAAGTGCCAACTTAGTACACAGACTTGTTTTTCCAGTTCCAGTGTTCCCAAAAACCTGCATTAAGTCATGTTTGCAGATCTTGTTCAAAACGTCAAATAAATTTACTTCTCCAGTTTTGGGAGCCGGAATATCTACATACTCCACCGGTCTGTCTGTAAATACTGCAGGTTGTTCAGCTGCTTGTTTCTGTGCAGCAGGTTTTGAAGCCGGGTTTTGTTGCTCTTTTATAGTTTCCTCAACCTCTTCAGCTTCTTCTGCCATTCTTAACCTTTTTTCGTTTTCTTCTCTAGCAAGCCTGTCTTTCTCTTCCTGCTCTTTCTTCCTCTGGGCTTCCTTTCGTTCGAGTATTTTCTTTTGCTGTTCCTCTTCCCACGATGCCATATTGGGGTTCTGGATTGTAGGTTTGGATTCCTTGTATCCCACTTCTTCATTTACAGCAGGGGTTTCAGGGATTGAATCACTCAATTGGGGCTCAGGTTCTCCAGGTTCTTCGTCCAGGAGAGCACGGAGAGCTCCATTATAATCCTCAACAAGAGCTCCAATCAT
>CAZUGK010000254.1:0-3983 GCA_964619815.1 uncultured Clostridiaceae bacterium
CATATTCTTCATAGTTTTTCTCATGATGCTTTTTACAAAGGATATTAAGGGCTACTATACCGCTCTTTCGGCAGGAGTGGCTGCTGGAGGAGCTTTTATAAGCTACTTCGCATTTTCGTATATAAAATTCCGTGTCCTTGCCTGGGTTAACCCCTGGAAATATGTATCCGGCAAATCCTATCAGATAACACAATCCCTATTTGCAGTTGCTACCGGAGGACTTATAGGTACAGGCTTGTTTCTCGGGGATCCCAAGTTCATACCTGCTGTCCATACAGATTTCATATTTTCTGCAATTTGCGAGGAGACAGGGGTATTAGGCGGAATTTTCCTGCTCGGTATTTATGCTTTAATCAGTGCTGCCGGTATGGATATAAGTGCAAAATGTAAAAACCCCATATATTCCACAGCAGCTTTGGGACTTACCTCTCTTACAGTGATTCAGACCCTTATAATAGTATGCGGAGTACTGAACATAATACCCATAACAGGTGTAACCCTTCCTTTTATAAGCTACGGCGGCAGCTCGCTACTGTCACAGTTTCTAAACATAGGAATATTGTACTATATCAGCACGAGACAGAATAGTGAAGATCAGAAGTCATCAGAATATACTTCGAAGGCCATCTAAAACCACGAGCCTCGTGCCACGAGCCACGAGCCAACAGGAGTGATTCATATGAAAAATAGAGTTAGAATAATTAAATATGCCTATGTGTCTTTATTTGCTATGGTATGCCTGTATCTATTGTATTTCAATCTGTTTGAAGCAAGAGTGATATCCTCGAATTCATACAACAGAAGGCTTAGGCAATCAAGTGAGAATATAATAAGAGGCAGCATTCAGGATAAAAACGGAGAAGTGCTGGTAAAAAGCACAAAGTACAAGTCCGGAGTAAAACGGAAATATGTCTATCCCAGATATTTTTCGCATATTATAGGCTATTCAAGCAAGAACCTCGGTTCTTCAGGGCTCGAAGCCTTTTACAACAAGGAGCTTATGAGCTCCAGTGACACTATGGAAGCCTTGAGAAGCAGAATAAATGATTATTATATAAAAGGTAATAACATAAGGCTGACATTGGACCGCTCCCTTCAGGTATATGCCGCTGAGCAGCTCCGGGGCAAAAAAGGCTCAATAGTTGTGCTTAGGCCTGACACCGGAGAAATACTTGCTATGGTCAGCAAACCGGATTTTGATCCTTCAAATATCCAAAACAACTGGGAAACACTGATAGATGACAAAAAAAGCCCGCTATTGAACAGGGCTGCAGAGGGTCTCTACCCTCCCGGCTCGATATTCAAGCTGGTAGTTACTTCTTCCATACTGAAAAACAACTTGCAGGACAGGGAAATAGAATGCACCGGAGAGGTTAATGTTGACGGCTATGTAATAAAAGACAGCGACGGTAAAGCACATGGCAAGATAAAGCTCGAGGATGCCCTGAAGTATTCATGCAACTCCTACTTCATAAGGCAGGGGCTCGAACTGAAAAACAACAATTTGTTCAGCGAGTCAGCGAAGTTCAGATTCAATAAGAATATACAGACAGATATGAAAATATCTCAAAGCGTTTTCCCGAACAGAGCGGAAAACAGAAGCATTGCCCAGCAGTCCATAGGACAGGGGGAAGTGCTAATGACACCCCTTCATGCTGCAATGATGGCGGCTGCTATAGCAAACAAAGGAATTATGATGCAGCCTTATGCCGTAAGCAGCATAACTGACAGTGAAAATAATGTATTAAAAGAATTCAAGCCGAAGCAGATCAGTCAGGTAATGGACGAAAGCACTGCCAATACTATAAAGGACTTAATGATCGAAGTGGTTAAGTCAGGTACCGGTACAAGGGCAAAGGTAAGCAAGGTGGTTGTTGCCGGCAAGACCGGCACGGCAGAGGTCAGCGGCAATCAGAAATCCCATGCCTGGTTTGTAGGCTTTGCACCCGCAGACAAACCCATGGTTGCAATTGCAGTATTGGTTGAAAACGGCGGCGGAGGCGGCAGCACAGCTGCACCAATAGCCTCCAGGGTCCTGAAAAAAGCACTTAGTATAAAATAAAAAAATGCTGTATGAAGCAAATTCATACAGCATTTTTCAATGCTTTCTCATTACATCAGAACATCTTTTTTCTTGCCATAAACAAAGCTGCAGCTGCACACAGTGTCACTGATATAGTTATTATTATTGGGAATGCGAACGGATTATTCGCCATAGGAACTTGAACATTCATACCGAAATAACTCGCAATCATTGTCGGTATTGCCATTACTATAGTTACTGATGCTAAAAACTTCATAACAATGTTCAAATTGTTCGATATAACCGAAGCAAAAGCATCCATTGTACCACTCAATATGTCACTATATATCCTTGCCATCTCAATTGCCTGCTTGTTCTCAACAATGGTATCCTCGAGAAGTTCAGCATCGTCAGGATACTTTTTTATCATATCAGTTCTAAGCATTTTTTCTAGCACTAATTCATTTGCTTTTAGGGATGTTGAAAAGTAAACCAGGCTTTTTTCCAATTCAAGAAGCTGTATCAGTTCCTTATTCTTTGTAGATCTGTGCAGCTTATTCTCGATTAAGTGACTTAGCTTATCGATCTGCTTCAGGTAAAACAGATATTTTACTGAATTCTTATACAGTATTTGCAAGAAAAATCTGGTTTTTTTGAAGGTATAAAATCCCTTAACTTTTTTCTCTACAAAATCCCTCGTAATTTGATTTTCTTTCAAGCATACTGTGATAATAAAATTTTCAATCATTATTATACCTAATGGGATAGTAATAAACTTTGAAGACTTGCCGTTTCCCTCTGCAATAGGTATATCAACGATAATCAAAGTGCATCCTTCATCTGTTTCAATCCTGGAACTTTCTTCTTCATCTAGTGCTGCTTTTATATAATCAGAATCCAGGTTTAGGTTCTCACTTATATACTGAACCTCTTCTTCTGTTGGATTTATCAGGTTAATCCATGCTCCTTCTTCAAGATTATCTAAAATAACCAATCTCTCATCGATTGTCTTAAATATTTCGATCATTTCCATCGCCTTCTTTCCATACTGGGCTGAAATTATTATAACTGTTGCCGCTTTCACTGCTAAATTATAAAAATATTAACTATATTTATTATCTGTTACATTTCAATTTTTTTGCATACCTAAGATGATTTGATACAAACTCCCCCCTTATTCTGTTTAATTTACTCAATTTGATGCAATATCTACTACTAGGGTCAGAATCCATTCAAACCACCTTCTTTCATCAGTAATATTAAAAACCCTTCCACTTGAGTGAAAGGGAAAATAAACAGTAATTATGTTACCATTTTCATCTTCACTCGCAGAGCTTTGGCACTATATAGCTTTGGATCACCTACATCCAGCTACATTAAGTAGAACCTTACTTCGGTAATACCTGTTGACCCATTGGCATCTCTCGATGTTTCCGGGCAGCAGCGTGTATCTGTATAGGAGCCTCACCTAACAAATTGTTAATTATTAATCAGTTCCTTTTCTTCTTCAATAACCTCTTCTTGTTCTTGAGTAATTTCTTCTTCCCCTATTTCCTCAAAAACATTTTCACTGCTTTCATCTTTTAATACCCTTTCCATCTTTGAAATAGAAACTTCATAAGCTACTTTTTTAACACTTTCATCTTCCGAGACTTTCTTTTGATACTCTCTACTTTGAAGTCTTCCCCAAATTCTTATATTATCCCCTACTTGTAACTCTTGACAAAATCTGGAATTCCTCCCCCAAGCAATAGTTGGGATGTAATCAGATTTATTATAGGCCCTATTCACTGCAAGGAGTAAGTCAGCTATCTCTCTTCCAAAGGGAGTTGTCCTATAAACTGGTTGCTTACATATAAATCCATTTAAGCATATTTGATTTGGGTTTTTGCTTTTCTCAATACAGTAATCAATACTTCTAGCAAAGACAGTAAGTATTAACCTATTTGCTCCATCTATA
>CAZUGK010000255.1:0-3973 GCA_964619815.1 uncultured Clostridiaceae bacterium
TTGATGGCTGTGGCAGATACAGGATGTTCATGAGTATAGTATTTCCTTTGCTTAAACCGGCAACTGCAACTGTAGCAGTCTTAAATGTGTTAGGTATTTGGAATGAGTTTACACTGTCGTTTCTTTTGTTACAAAAGCCTTCGAAGATGACAATCACAGTGGCGACATATACCTTCAAAGGTGAATATCATACAAACTGGCCAAGTATGTTTGCCGGTTTATTCATAGCAGTAGTGCCGATTGTTGTTTTATTTTTATCCGTACAGAAATATTACATACGAGGAATAACTGCAGGAGCTTTAAAAGGGTAAAAACCAGTTTGACATCAAAGTATACACTTAAATTCGAAAACCTGTTTTCAAAAGGAGGAGAAAAAGTGAGAATGAGATTTTTAAAGATTTTGGTTTTATTAAATCTGGCGATCGGCTTTATAGTTATGTCAAACATCTGGAGTATTAACAAGGTTCAGGCCACCACCAGTGTAACTATTTCACTTAAAAACACTACAAAAGCATATAATGGTACCACTCTTGGCATGGGTGGGACTGTTTTTCCTTTTGGATATCATTCATCATGGCAGGTAAAAGATTTTAATGATGATGACCTAAATGCAATAATGACAAAGTTCAAGAAAACCGGAGCAACTTATGTAAGGCTGTGGGTGGATGGATCATGGTGGGAGCCGGTAAATGATGATTCCGACCCGAATACCTTTAATGATTCGGGTTTTACCTGGAACAGCACTGAAATGCAGTGTTTATACAAGTATATTCAGGCATTTAAGGATGTTGGAGTAGATTGTTACGTGGATGTTATGTCTCAGGACCCGAGGTTAATGTATCCATGGCTTCTTGCTGCAGAAGACTTTGGTTGCGGTCCGAAACGCTCAATGGTAGGCGAATACGCTGAAAATGTTGCTGCTGTAGTGAGACAGCTTTGTATTGTAAAAGGCTTAACAAATGTTAAATACATTTCTATTGCCGGGGAACCTAATAATTTTTTCCAGGATGAGCTGGGAGATAATCTTACAAACTATAAAAACTGTATAACTGCTCTCCACAGCAGACTATACAACGAAAATCTTCTGCAATATGTTAAGGTTATAGCGCCGGAAATAGGATATAACGATGCTGATGCAGGAGAGTGGATTGAAAATCTGGCTACAGATATAAATTCAAGCATAGATGCTTATACTATTCATTCAGGGCAGACAAAAGCTGAAGCGACCGATGGCTCCTATTGCAACCTGTTAACATCATTTATTGATAAAATCAAAGCACATGACCCCAATGGGGCGGATAAACCATTTATGATAACAGACTATACTCCATCAGGTACAATACGCAGAGCGGAAGATGGACTTAACTCGGTTGCGCTGATTTGCAACGGCTTAAGAACCGGAGTAAGTACTTTTGGAAGATGGTCATTTGCAGAGGATATCTGGACATGGCCTTGTCTGGCTAATCAAACATCTACAAGTTTTGGCGATTATGGTTATGGAATTATTGGAAGCAAGCAGGAAAACTATACACCGAAGCCTGCGTATAAAGCAATTGCACTGGCATATAAATTTTTGCCAAAGGATTCAACAACTTATAAAGCCACAACTACAAATGAGTCAATTATTCCGACTATGATAAAAACTTCTGATGGAAAATACACCATTGTACTTGTGAATTGGTCTTCAAGTGATGCCAACGCTACATTCATGCTGGACAGCTCAATAAGTGCGACTTTTAGGAAATACAGGTTCAATAGCACAGATATGGGGCTTATGGATAAGTTCGGAGAGATTCCGGCAAGCTTTGGAACAATTACTGTAAACGGCACTTCATTTACGGATACGGTTCCTGCCAATTCTATTTACTTTTATACCAATATTCCGGATAGTACTGCACCTGGACAGACAGTTGGATTAAGTGCTTCATCACCTGATTTTATGAAGGCAACCCTGACTTGGACAGCAAGAACTGATTCAGACTTAGCATACTACCGGATATACAGAAGTGAAGCCAGTGGATTTGCTCCGTCTCTCTCAAACAAAGTGGGCGAAATATGGGTAAAATCAGGGGATACCCCAACCTTTACAGATAAGAATGTTGATCAGTTTAAAACATACTATTACAAAGTTTCTGCTGTTGATACTTCGGAAAACGAAGGTGCTTTTTCTGATCAGGCATCGGTAACAATCGGCGGAGAGGCATATTCAAATATGTTATCGGTAACTGATAATACTACATATGGGTATTATGAAATCAATGCCGATTATGAAGGTGGATATAAGGTAAGAGTGTACAAAAAAGCAGGAGTTATCGGTTATCTGCAGGATAAATTAGGACATAACAGACAAAATCTCAGTTTCGATTTATATTCAGTGCCAATGGTTTTGAAATACAGCAGTTCGGCATATTCCGAAAAGGTTCAAAACGGAGGTGCTGAAAGCGGTTCAAGTAATCCATACAATTGGTATAATTGGAATGATCAAAATGGTACCTTCACATGGGACGGAAACATAAAGCACAGCGGCAGCTATTCGTTAAAAATGTACAATTCCAGTACCGCTGCGAACTCATGCTGGTATCAGAACATTGGCAGTGTAACACCGCTCACGGTTTATCAAGTGTCATACTGGTGTAAAACCGACAGTGTTACCGGACCTACAGATGCAGGACGAGGTTGTTATCTAAATTTCCAATTTTTTGATTCAAATGGTACGTCCATAAAGTCAGCAGGTGGCTACGATTCTATAGTAAATACCGGTACCAATGATTGGTTGTATTTTACCTCCAGTGTCACTGCTCCTCCCGGAGCGGTAAGCGCGCAGGTAAGTTGTATGCTTTACGGAAATAGTGGGACGGCATGGTTTGACGATATCAGCATCAGGGAATTACCGGTTAATGCCATTACCGGACAGCGTCCGAATCTTTACCAGGCTGATTCAGTAACCTATAACAACATTAGTTCAGGACATAAGCAAATAGTTACTGTTGTGGGAAGTGAAACCCTGTATTATGATTTCTACAGTGACAGAATTGAAATGAAGGTAATAGGTCCTAATCCAGGAGGATATTATATTGAAGATGGAGGGATTGTCCCCAGGAATGTGGCTGCGGCTTATTGGTCAGACGGAACTGAAAGCGTAATGAGTGATACCTGGGCAGGTACAACGGTGACCAAAAATACTACAAGCTTGATGATATACCAGCCATCATCACCGCAAACCATATGTTATCAGTTTGCTTCCAGCAAGCCAGTGACACTTGTGAACGGTTTAAGATTCAGAGGATATTATCCCAGGTTCCAGGTTAACAGTAATGAGGTCTTTATATTAAAATTCAATAAGAAGCTGGATAATTCAAATGGAAGTGCTGAGGCCGGGACGACTGTTCCAACCGACTGGAATACCTGGAACCAATCAGGGTATGGCAGCTTTACATGGGATTCTGCAGTGTATCACTGGGGAAGCAAATCACTAAAGACTACCAATACTCAAACAGATAACTCAGCCTGGTATGCAGTAGTAAGCAACATAAATGCCAGGAGAACTTACAGATTGTCCGGATGGCTAAAGACATCGTCAGTCTCAGGAGCAAATGGTGTATTCCTGTATGTTCAAACTCAAGACGAGTCAGGAACTGTCACAGGAAACTATATCACACCTTATATCACTGGGACAAATGATTGGAAGAGGTATGAACTGACCTTCAATCCGCCAGCGGGAACAACAAAGCTTTTGGTTCATGGCTGCTTATATAATGCAACAGGTACGGCCTGGTTTGATGATTTCGAATTAAATTATGCAGATAATGGTTTATATAATGCTGGGGGAGAAACTGGAAGCAGCAATCCGACGGACTGGAATACATGGTCATCTTTAGGCACTCCTTTTACATGGGATAGCAGTGCTTATAATACAGGGAAAAGATCACTTAAAATAGCCAATACTTCAAATCAATATTCTTGTTGGTATATG
>CAZUGK010000256.1:0-3973 GCA_964619815.1 uncultured Clostridiaceae bacterium
CCCAAAGGAATAAAAACGCTATCTTCTCGTTCTTCTTGATTTTATTTACACTGTTAGATGTAATATTGGATTCTGTCATTTTATTCACCTACCTTCTTGGGTATAAGGTTTGCAACTATATTAAGCAGCATAATAAACACAAAAAGTACAATACCGGTAGCAAATAAAGCCTGCTGATGCTCTCCGTTTGCATAGCCCATTTCAATGCCTATGTTGCCGGTGAGTGTTCTGGCTGATGATAATATGCTTTCAGGCACAAGCGGGCTGTTTCCAACTATCATAATTACTGCCATTGTTTCTCCTATAGCTCTGCCCATCCCGAGAATGACGCCTGCAATAATTCCTGAACGCGCAGCAGGCACTATTACATTTTTTATAGACTGCCAATGCGAGGAGCCTAAAGAAAATGATGCTTCCTTATAGTCCTTTGGGACTGACCTTATGGCGCTCTCAGAAACATTAATTATCGTAGGCAGAATCATTATTGCCAGAACAATGCTTCCTGCCAGTATGCTGAAGCCCTGATTGTTAAACATCCTTCTGATGAACGGTACTATAACGACCATTCCATATAACCCGTAAATAACTGAAGGTATTCCTGCCAATAACTCTATACCGGGCCTTATTATACCTGCTATTTTCGGCTTTGCCAACTCTGCCAGAAATACTGCACAGCCTATCCCTATCGGTACTCCCAACACCAATGCTCCTGCAGTGACAAGCACTGACCCCAAAATCATAGGATATATTCCGTAAATTCCTTGTGTTGGTGCCCATTTGTGACCTGCGATGAATTCCAATAAACCAACCTTCTGAATTACCGGGTAACCCTCTTTAATTATGAAGTATGTAATCAGAATGACACCTAATACAGCTATAATCGCACATATGAAAAGTATAAGCTGTATCACCCGCTCATAAGCTTTCATATTCACTCCCCCTCCAAGCTGATTGTAAATTAATTTATTTTTTCAAAACACCGATTTCATAACGATACTTGTATATATGATGTGCATTTATATAATATTTAAAGCATTTACATCCGCACATTAATTGTAATACAATACCTTACAAGAGTTATTAATTGAATGTTAATTGAATGTTAAGCGAATGTTAAGTTGAAATGTATGCAAATTAAAAGCCTCTGACTGTTGGGTTCAGTCAGAAGCTCAAATCAGGGTAATTAGTTGGGTTTGTTATATTTATTTTACAGCCTTGAGGTAATTGTGTCCTGCAACAACTTCTTGTCCTTCAGGGCTGAGTACAAAATCAAGGAACTCTTTAGTAAGTCCTGTTGGATCTGCATTTGTAAGCATCAGGAATGGTCTTGATATTTTATATTCTCCGGAATAAATGTTTTCTTCTGTACATACTTTTCCATCAACATTTACTAATTTTATATCAGTGTTTTCTTTTGCTGATCCGAAGGATGCATAGCCTATTGCATTAGGATCACCTGCCACTGTTGTCATTACTGCACCTGTAGAACCCTGTGTTATTGCTGATGCAACTGTCTTATCAACCTTGTTGTCGCCTTCTTTAACTTCAATGCCTGCAAGTTCTATGAATGCTCCTCTTGTACCTGAACCTTCTTCTCTGGTTACGACTGTTATTTTTCCTGCTTTACCGCCGACTTCCTTCCAATCAGTGATTTCACCGGTGTATATTTTCTTTATCTGTTCCATTGTGAGATCGTTAACTCCATTTGTCGGATTTACTATTACTGCTATACCATCTACAGCAATTTTGAATTCCTTGAGTGACTTTTCTTCAGGTTTAAGATCTCTTGAAGACATTCCGATATCTACTACTCCGTCAGTAGCTGATTTAATTCCGACGCCGGAACCGCCGCCCTGTATATCTATTGTAGCATTTGGATTTTTTGCTTTAAAAGCTTTTGCAAGCTCTTCAGCCAGTGGCTGTACTGAAGTAGAACCGTTAATTGTTATGTTTCCGCTTGCACCTGCTGCCTGCTGGTTTGCGTCGCCTGCCGGTTCATTTGTATCTGCCGGTTTTGCACACCCTGTGAAAACACCGATAAGCAATACTGCTACGCAAAGAAATAATAGTGCCTTTTTAAGTTTCATCTGAATAATTCCTCCCTAAACTTCATTTTGTTATTTTTTTCTTTTCACAGTTTAAATATACATTAGTACTGTTAACGGCAAATAAACATAAGGTTAAGGAACTATGAATTATTTGTTAAGACAGTGTTAAGTGAAATAAAAAAAACCGCATTGGATTGCGGTTCTTTCGGTTACACCGGCAGTATTATCCTGAACTCTGTACCCTTGCCTACCTTGCTGTCCACTTCTATCTCTCCATTAAAGAGTATTACAATATGCTTGACTATTGCAAGCCCCAAGCCGGTTCCCCCCACAGTCCTGGATCTTGCCTTGTCTACCCTGTAAAACCTTTCAAAAAGCCTTGGTATGTGTTGTTTAGGTATACCTATTCCATTATCTGCTACCTTTATTACCACTTTGCCCTTATCATCCCTGTCGGTAATATTATATGCTTCAACCCAAACCTTCCCGTTTTCAGGAGTATATTTTATTGCATTGTCCACCAGGTTTAACAGCATTTGCTTAAATTTGTCAGGATCACCCGAGAGACTGTAAAGCTCTGCCTGCACGTTCATGGAGAGCTCAATATTCTTTTTGTCGCTCTGGCTTTTCAGCATTGCAAATATTTCTTCAACAGCCTTGTCTATCTTGATTGTTTCTCTTACTTCCTTTGTCTTTTTCTTTTTCTGCTCCAGTTCCGACAAGGATAGTATATCGTTTATGAGTCTGTACAGCCTATCTGCTTCATCCTCAATTATACTCAGAAACCTGTCTGCATCTTGCTTGTCAATATCTTCTGCCTTCAAGGTTTCTGCAAAGCCTTTAATGGAAGTCAGCGGTGTTTTGAGTTCGTGAGAAACATTGGCAACGAACTCCGTCCTCACTCTTTCCAGCTTTCTTAGCTCTGTTATGTCCTGTATTGTAATAATAATTCCTTCAAAATCATTTTCATTAACCTGTTTTATAGGATTTGCATAAAGCTTTAATACCTTTTCCTCAGGATCATCTATAGTAATTTCGGTATCAAAGAATTTTCTATCCTTTAATATTATCTTGAGGTAATTGTCAATAGAGTTGTTCCTTATAACCTGCAGGAGATGTTTTCCTACAGTCTCCCGGTCGGTTATGCTTAAAAGCCTTTCTGCCACTGGGTTTATAAAGAGCACCTTTTCTGCGCTGTCAATAGCGATTATTCCGTTTACTACACTGGACATAATAGCCTCCAGCTTTATATTCTTATCCTGAAGGCTCGTTATAGTATCACTCAGTCTGTCCGCCATGTCGTTTATGGCTCCGGCCAGTACGCCTATTTCATCACGTCCGGTTATATTTATGCGTTTGTCAAAATAGCCTTTTGCAATCCTTGACGCGGTATATGTGATTTCCTTGATTGGCTTTGTTGTATTTATTGATATTTTATAACCAAGCAGTGATGATGCGAAAACACCTACCAGCACAGCTATGAAAACGTTGACATAAAGACCTTTAATCAGATTGTTTATTTCATACAGCGGTTTAGACAATCTTACTGCCCCGATTATTGTATTACCTTTAAAAATAGGCTGTGCCACATACATCTGATCTACCTTGAGGGTGCTGCTATACCGTATGGATTTTCCTGCATTCCCCTTCAAAGCAGCTGCAATCTCCGGCCTTCCGGAGTGATTATCCATTTTTGATTGGTCCTGATCAGTATCAACAATTACATTCCCAAGTACGTCTACTATCGTTATTCTGGAATTGGTTGTCTGCTTTATTTTTTCGATGTACACGCCAATATCGCTGCTGTTGCTTACCAGGATTTCTCCCACAAGCTCCCGTACAAGGCCGGCTTCTACCATGAGGCTTTCTTCAACGTTGCTTATCAGGTTTTTTTCCACTATTCTTGCGGATAACATGCCGCAAAT
>CAZUGK010000257.1:0-3942 GCA_964619815.1 uncultured Clostridiaceae bacterium
GCGATGTAATTCCATTTGATATATGGATAGCGCTGGAACCTCATCTGGGTACAATGTTCGGTCTTACATGCGGCCAGTGGACATATGATTCGTCAACAAAATCTGTATATTCAAGCCTGGGAGCTTCAAAGGCCAAGGAGTACTGGCAGTTTATGAACAAGCTCTACTCTGAGGGTCTTTTAAACAAGGATTTTGCTATAGAAAAGGATGAACAGCGTCAGGAAGCTATTGTGAACGGGAAAATTAAAAGCTGGATGTATACTACCGACGCTAATGCTGTTCAAAAGGCTGTAAGAAAAAAAGATCCGAATGATTCAATGAGGCTTATACCTCTGCCCCAGCAAACAGGTACAAACTTCCCGGGAATAGATGTAGCCTCATATGCAACCTTCCGTTTCTATATCAACAAGAACTTCAGCGATATTCCAAGGCTTTTGGAATTCTTCGATTGGACACTCACCGACGAATACCATAACCTGTGCAGCTGGGGTACCGAAGAACTTGGTCTGTACACGACCAATTCCGAAGGGAAAAAGGTTTTTAAGGATGATTCTTTACGCACTGCACTGCGCAACAATGACGCAGATATTCTTAAGGAAAAAATGTATAAATACGGTCTGAGCGGCAAGAGTATCTTTAACTATGGGGCACCTTCAGGTGGTTACAATACTTCAGGCTGGCAGAGAAGTTACGGATTTAAAGCGTCTATTGATGACCCGGGTTACCTGGGATCCTTTATAAATACCAGGGGACTCAATTGGTCAGGAAAGCTTCTTGATGGTGTGGACGATGTGACTAATGCAGCAAGAACATGGTATAACCAGGTATTTGTGCAGCAGCTTTCACCGAAGCTTTTCGCAGCGAAATCACAGGCAGATTTTGACACGGCCTGGGATAGCATATATAAGGACTTTTTAACAGAATCTGATTATGAAAATGCCAAAAAGCAAATGGAGCAGGTATTTGCAAGCATGGGTTACGATGTGCCGGCCATAACACAAGCTTCTTCCAAATAAGGAACGGCTAAAATATTAATTACGATTCATTTTGGGGGAATGGAGCGGGTTGGTCGCATACTGCGTATGCTGCTCGCCCATGCATCCAGGTTAGCGTAGTTCCCCGAAAAAGATTACCGTAATTTTTATTTTAACGATTCATAAGGCAGCTCGGGTGTTGCTGTCTTGAGTTTAAGAAAGGAGAAGGTAAAATGCAAAAACCAAACATTGTTAGTAAGTTTATTAGAGGAATAGCCATCGCAAGTATGACTATGAGTGGCCTTTTCTTCCATCCTTCCGTGGCATTGGCAACTACTCCCACGGAAATGCGAGCCCAACAGACAGACCTATATGTGATTTATGAAGTATCTCCAACCAGTACTGATAAAATGAGTACAGCCAGCCGATCTGAAGCATCACAATATACAATGAACGGACAAGTGTACTATCTGCCGCGTACATTAGACAGTACCAAGAATACATTCTTTAGGCTGCATGATGGTGTCGACCACATGGATTCCACGGTTCTCGGTGAGGCAGGTTATACTACCGAAGGACCAATCGGATACCCCTGGAAAAATGCTTATAAGCCAGACGGAACCAGTCAGCTTTTTCGTGGAACGAATGCGAGTGGTGACCATGCGCTTCAGTCCCAGTATCTTACATTTAACGGGTACAGTATTGAAGGCTTCAGTGATTGTTATGGTTACCCTCGATTTGGCGGAGGTGTAAATTTATTCACCTTAACGGGATCCCAAATTACCGTCAAATCAAATTTGGTCGCAGGGGGTTCGATTTGGGAGTTTTGGTGGAATAATAAGCAATTCATCAACACTGATGATTATGGTCGGCAAATGCAATCTTCAATGGGTATTGGCAATGATCCTGCTTCTGCTGCAATGCCCACAGAAGCAGGGGATGGATACAATATTGGGGACAAGAACTACTGGCATGGTTCTCCCATTGCTTCCTACGGCAATACGATCACGAGTAGTCTTAAAACCCAGAGTACGAGAGCAATCCCGCTAGAGTGGAACAACACTTACTATAACGGGAACAATTACGATTTACCGGTCTGCTATGCTGATTGGAAACTAGGCAAGGATATTCGGTTGGACGACAGTTCACTGAGTTTAGGAAGCGGGTACGAAAACCTAGTCAACCAAGTAGCCCGATATGACACAGTGTTAAGTCACCCAACAGACATATTCGGTGATATCGAAATTCCTACCGCCTATCTCGAACCCGAATTTAATAGAGGCTTCACATTTGATTCAACAGTGAGCGACATAGACCAGGCTACACATGAAGTGAGCAATTCCGAGTTTACAGGTGAGGGTAATGGTGCTTACGTAATAGGTTACAGACCTAATGCCGGTGGTGTGATTTACGCAAATTCCAATTTGAGCTATGCCATGGGTGTATACGGTTCTAATGTTGCAACTGGAGGAAATGTAGCTTATTTTTCGCTCTGGAAGTTTGGAAATCCCGACTCGCCTTATGTGACAAAATTTAGTGCTGCTGCGAGACAGAGCTATACTGCAGGAGAGAACCGCTTTACCACCTATATCTGTGTGGGTACATTTGATCAGGTTCGAACGGAAATGAGACAGTTGTATGTAATGGGCTATCGGTAACAATATTGTGCAATTTACCACGGGTCAGGGGGACTCCGACCGTCGTCATCCATACCCCTTGACCCTGTGTTGCCAGATTCAATGAATTATCGGATTCAGGTCACTGCAAGATATTAAAAAATTTTTGCGATACAAAGAAAGCAGCGGGTTTTATGCTTTCATCGGCAACATGGCGGCAACACTTGTCTTCAGGTAGTCAGAAAGAACTTGCCATGCACATAGGCTAAGCTTTGCATGGAGTTATCGGTTATGCATAAAGTATGGTCTAAGTCTCTTGGGGATGGTGAAGACCCACTGCCAATGAGGAACATCAAGCAAAATCTCATCATGCAGATATTCTCCAAACTCCATAACGCCGTTGGTGGCAGCTTGGACAGAAGCCTCGGCATTTACAGGAGAAGGGGAGGAGGTATTCAGTGTTATAGTCAGAACATTTATCTCTTTCAAAGCCAAGTTGTGGGTCACCACAGTCAAGATATAGGGCAAGAGCAGTGGACTACTCATTGCCGAATGAATCATGGATACCGCCCAGGCCCCACCAGGTTCAAGTGACATCATTTTTGTCTACTCAAGGCATGCGGAATGTGTGGTGTGCATTAAACGAGGCTGAAACCATTTCAACTATTCTTTATGAATAATCAAAAGGTGTCCTGCGTTTTTTGTGTAGGGCACCTTTTTCAATCAGCTATTTATTGAATTTTTTGACTACCGGCCAGAATATGCAAGAAATAAACCTACTGCACAAATAATTGCAATAACAATCAAAATAATCCGGGTTGACAGTACACGAGCTTCAGTGCTAGTCTTCCTGGATGGCTCTGGGTAGACAACAAGGTAAATACCTTTAAGTAAGCAGAGCCAAGCCAAGACGGTAATTATGGTATGCCAGTTTGCTTCCCAAATATTATGCACTAAAACTGTAGCAAGACCAAGAAAAATTGAAGCAAACGCATACATAAACCGCATGCCTCTATCCTCAATTACAGCCAGTTTCAGTTCTTTCAACTCTGATGGACGTAGTAAAAACATTAGTGATACTATGAGAGGCATCCACAGCCAAAATAAAGTGATAAATTTAATTGCATCCATTCTAATCAATCCTTTCTGTTTTATAAAATAGTTTTTGAAATAATCTAAAATAACGGTTTACTTCCTCTTTTGTTAAGCAAAAGTCCAACTGTGACAGTGGAATCTGCTTACAAATGCTTCTATAACGGTCGGACAACCCATTGAGTGTCCAACGGATGATATTAAGGGCATCTTCTATTTCGATATCATCCTTAAATCTCGTCGCATCAATGTCTTTGAAG
>CAZUGK010000258.1:0-3926 GCA_964619815.1 uncultured Clostridiaceae bacterium
TCATCAAGCAGCATCACGGAAGCCCTTTGCACATCCACTTCTCCGCCTGCTATTATGCAGCCTCTTTTTCTTCCTATTACCTCCAGCAGCTTTTCCGGAGTCAAGCCTTCCTGTATCTCCTCCAGCTTATACCTTGCCTTAAGTTTCTCAGTAAATTTGTTTGCAAGCACCTCTAAAAGCTTTTGAGCCAGTTCATTGACATCCAGTATATCGTCCTTTATTGCCCCGGTAAAAGCAAGACACAGGCCTACTCTTTCATCTTCAAACTTAGGCCATAGAATTCCCGGTGTATCCAACAGTTCCAGTTCCGGGCTTACTTTTATCCACTGCTTTGCCTTTGTCACTCCCGGCCTGTCGCCTGTCTGAGCTACGCTTTTCCCTGCAAGCTTGTTTATGAAGGTTGATTTGCCGACATTGGGAATGCCTATTATAAGCGCCCTGGTAGTTTTGACAAGCAAGCCCTTGCTTTTCAGCCTGTCAAGCTTTTCCTTCATGAGCTGCCTTGATGCTGCAAGCACTTCCTTAAGTCCTACGCCGCTTATCGAATTTGCCAGTATAACTTTTGTATTTTCCCTGTTGAAATATTCAACCCACTTCCGGTTTACCGCAGGATCAGCAAGGTCGCTTTTATTCAATACTATTATACGTTTTCTATTCCCTACTATCTCATCAACCTCAGGATTCCTGCTGCTCACTGGAATCCTTGCATCCAGCAGTTCTATAACAACATCAACAAGCTTAAGGTCTTCCGCTATTTTTCGCTTCGCTTTGACCATATGCCCCGGATACCATTGTATGTTCATATGTATCACACTCCAATTGCTTTATTCCTAAATCGTAATAACCATTACAATCAAGAAATTGCATCTTTTGTTATGTACCTAGTTTTGTTACGCGTTTCGCGTTACGGGGTTAAGTAATTTCTTCGAAGCTTAACCCGATTAAGCGTAACTCGCAACTCGTAACCCGTAACCATTCTCTTAAGGAATACCTTATGCATTAATAAATAAAAAAAGGGCTTTGAAAGCCCCCTTTTATCTGATTTCCTTTATCTTCGCTGCCTTACCTACTCTTCCTTTCAAGTAGTTAAGTTTAGCTCTTCTTACCTTACCTCTTCTTACGACCTCAATTTTGTCTACTCTAGGTGAGTGTAAAGGGAAGGTTCTTTCCACTCCTATACCGTAAGAAATTCTTCTTACAGTAAAATTCTCTGACAGTCCACCGCCCTGTCTCTTCATAACTACGCCTTCGTATACCTGAATTCTTTCTCTGTTGCCTTCTACAACCTTAACGTGTACTTTAACAGTATCTCCAACGTTAAAATCAGGTATATCATTTCTAAGCTGTTCGCTTTCAATAACCTTTATCAAATCCATCGCAATGTCCCTCCTTCCATCATAGACGTTCATGTTCATATGTAATTCACAAAATGCAAATTAACGCTTGGTGTCTGACAGCGGAACGCCCGTATTAACGTTAAAATTATACCATAAGACAAGTTCCTGTGCAAGATTATATTAGAATTATTTGCATTCTTTTTTTATCTTATCCAAAAGCTTTATGTCTTCTTTTGTCAAAACTGCTTGAGACAACAGCTCAGGCCTTTTTTCTAAGGTTCTTTTCAGAGATTGGTACCTTCTCCATTTTTCTATGTTTTCATGGTGTCCCGAGAGCAGCACCTCCGGAACCTCCATTCCCATGAACTCAGGCGGTCTTGTATACTGCGGGTATTCAAGCAAGCCTTCACCAAAGGATTCATCCATATAGGAGGCATCCTCCTTCAGTACCCCGGGAATCAGCCTGCAGGTGGAATCTACCACCGCCATAGCGGCAATTTCGCCTCCTGTAAGCACAAAGTCACCTATAGAAACCTCCTCATCCACAAGTGCATCCGTTACCCTCTCATCTATTCCCTCATAATGCCCGCATATTATCATGAGGTTCTCGCAGCTGCTGAACTCCTTGGCTTTTGCCTGGTCAAAGGTTCTGCCCTGAGGGCTCATCAAAATGGTGTACGGCTTTTTCCCCAGCTTTGTCTTTATATCTTCCACTGCAGCAAATATAGGCTGGCACTGCATTATCATTCCAAGCCCCCCGCCGTAGGGATAGTCATCCACCTTCCTGTGCTTGTTCTCCGAATAGTCCCTTATATTATGAAATTGAAGCTCAACCAACTGTTTTTCGGCAGCCCGGCCTATGATGCTCTCCTTGAGCACCGCCTCAAACATCCCGGGAAAAAGAGTCAATATATCTATCCTCATTTATATCAAACCCTCTGGCAGTTCAACCATGATTTTTTTATTCTTCATGTCAATTTCTTTAACAACTTCCTTTAACGCAGGAATCAATATGTCCTTTCCGCCAGTCTTGACCACATAAACATCATTACTGCCTGTCTGCAGCACATCCCCTACAGTACCCAGACGGCCGCTTTTCCCGTCATAAACCTCCAAATCTATCAAATCACAAATAAAATATGAATCCTTGGGAAGCTTAACTGCAGATTTCCTGTCTACCTTAACATAAAAATTCCTCAGCTTATTAGCGGCTTCCTCAGTATCAATCCCCTTAAGCTTCATAGCAATTGTATTGCTCAAGAACTTAAGGCTTTCTACTTCATATTTCACCAGCTGCGTATTTTCCTCCACATAGACCTCTTTGAGCTTTTTAAACCTGCTTATATCATCGGTAAGGGGATAAACCTTGACATCTCCCCTGAAGCCGTGTATATTTATTATTTGACCAATACTCAGATATTCAAGCATATTATCTCTCCAATACAAAACGCAAGAAACTTCCGCATTTTTCATTAAGTATCCTCAGATATATAATCCAATCCTTCAGAAGTGTATTTACAGCTTATCTGCAAAAATTGCCTAAAAGGCCGTTTTATCAATATTGGTAAAACGACCCTTCAAGTAAAATACTTTGTCTGTAATTATATGAGAAGCTTTTATTTTAAATATTATCGAAAAGGAAGCTTCTCATGAAACTCGCATACGGGGCATGACAAATTAATGTAGAACAGATGCCCCTACTCGTTATAGTATCTCTACAATTACCTTTTTCTCCAGCTTTGCTGCACTGGATTTTACAACGGTTCTTATTGCTCTCGCAATTCTTCCGTTCTTTCCTATAACCTTACCCATGTCTTCCGGAGCGACCGAAAGTTCTATAATTAGAGACCTGTCACTTTCAGTTTCCTTAACCTTGACCATCTCAGGGTAGTCTACAAGGGCTTTTGCAATTACTTCTACTAGCTCTTTCAATTGCAACACTCCTAATGGATATTTGAAACCATATACTATGCTTCAATTACTCCGCTTTTCTTCAAAAGCAATCTTACTGTGTCTGATGGTTGTGCTCCGTTATCGAGCCACTTCTTTGCCTTTTCAGCATCTATCTTGATTTCTGCCGGTTCTGTTATAGGATTATAGTACCCTAACTCCTCGATGAACTTGCCATCTCTTGGGGATCTTGAATCAGCAACTATCACTCTATAGAAAGGTGCCTTTTTTGCTCCCATTCTTCTTAATCTGATTTTAACTGACATTAAATTCACCTCCTTACAAAATTGCTTTTTATTTATCTAAAGAAAGGCATTTTCATTTTACCCTTCTTCATATCTTTTTCCATACCTGCAAACTGCTTCATCATCTTTTTTGACTGTTCAAAGTTCTTCATCACCCTGTTCACATCCTGAATGCTGGTACCGCTTCCTGAAGCGATCCTTTTCCTTCTGCTGCCGTTTATTATGTCAGGGTTCTGCCTTTCCTTCTTTGTCATGGATCTTATTATGGCTTCAACCTTCACAAGCTCTTTGTCGTCTACCTCAATGCCCTTCAATTTGCTTGCATTCATTCCAGGTATCATTTCAAGTATTGAGCTTAAAGGCCCCATCTTTTTCATTTGCTGAAGCTGGTCGA
>CAZUGK010000259.1:0-3907 GCA_964619815.1 uncultured Clostridiaceae bacterium
ATACTTATGGCAGCTTATCAAATACATACATTATAATCCAGTCGAAGCAGGGATTCAACAAGGGTTGGATTATAAATGGAGCAGTCATAAAAACTATATTACTGGAATAGATGATTCTTTAGTGGAAGTAAGTTTCATATTGAATATGCTTTCAGAGAGTCCATCAGCAGCACAAAAGCAATATAGAGACTTTATGAATATTGAACTTGATACAACTTCTATTGAAGAATACCAGGTTGTTTTGGAAGAGGAAAATGAAACAAAACAATCAATGATAAAAAGAAGAAAAACTAAGCTTGAAGTAATTATTGATGAGGTGTGCAAAGAAGCAGAGGTATCTTTGACGGATATTTTGCGTAGGACAAAGATTCAGAAGTATTCTGATGTCAGAAAAGCGATAGTCAGATTAAGTAAAAATTATTCAGATATAACAAACAAAGAGCTTGCAGAGAAGCTGAATATGCCGCTATCAATGATTTCAAAAATAATAAGTGGAGAAAGTCATGGTACCCATTTGGTTGATGAAATAGTGCACAAAATTGAAGAAAAGGGAATAATTCAAGCCTGACCCCATTAGCCCTATATATAATGCACTGCCTATCAGGCTTTTGCCGCTGCTCCAGAACATTCTTTTTGAAAGCTCCATGCATCTTTCGTTTATTATGTGAGGATCTATCATATCCGGGGTTATTACTTCAACACCCCGATCCCGGAGCTTCTTTATAAGGTCCATATTTATAAATCTGTCATACAGCAGGTAAGGATGTCCGATAAGCCCTATCCTGGCTTTGCTTCTGCAGGGCATACGCGGGGCTTTTGCAATTACACTGTCAGGGGTATTGCCTTTATGCACTGCGGATTTAAAACCTTCATGAACCTTTGTAAGCGTCAAAGATACTGTCACATAGCGCGGGAGGAATGAAAGGGGTACAATCACAGTAAGAATGGTTGAAAAAGTTGAGAAAATAAGAAAACTTTTTCAACCGGGATCGGAGTGATTGTATGGATACACAAAAAATCGCATCAGAGTACCGGTTATCACAATGGGCAAAAGTGATACAAGCTCAACAGGAAAGCGGGAAAAACATTAATGATTTTTGCCGGATTGAAGGGATAAACAGAAATGCGTATTTTTACTGGCAACGTAAACTACGAAAGGCGGCATGCACGGAGTTAGCGATAAAGGAAAAATCTATGGATATTATGCCAAATGGGTGGATGCAGCTTGCTCCTGCTCAACAAACAAAAGCGATATTGGAGATAGAAATCAGTGGCTGCCATATTGCGGTAAGCGCAGAGACGGATCCTGATCTACTGAAAAAAGTATGCAGTATGCTGAGGTCACTATGATAAGATTGAGTGATAAGCCTGTGTATATATGCTGCGGATATACAGATATGCGAAAATCTATCAATGGTCTGATAACAGTGGTGCAGGACAGTTTTTCCCTTGACCCCTTTTCAGATGCGCTGTTTGTATTTTGCAATAGAAACAGGAATCGACTTAAAATTCTTGAATGGGATGGTGATGGATTCTGGCTGTACTTTAAGCGGTTAGAAAGGGGACACTTCCTTTGGCCGACAAAAGGAGACACTACTACAATGATGCTTGAAGCTGAAGAATTATCCTGCCTTATTGATGGAGCAAGACTGGAAAAAAAGCTTAAGAGGATAGAAGTTTTTGAAAGACAAATATCATAAAAATCCGTTTTAAAAATGGGCGCAAAATAAGATACAGGAAAGTGCCGCAAACCTTGATTTTATGCGGTTTTTATGATATAATTCTCTTATGAAAACACAAGAAATTTCGGTAAAAAACCTCCTTAATACAATTGAAGAAAAAGATCGAAAGATTGCTGAATTGGAGCAGCAAGTAAAGTGGTTTATGTCACAGATTCGGCTTGCGAAGCATAAACAATTTTGCACATCAAGCGAACAGACAAATTCCGCTCAGCTGTCCATATTCAACGAAGTTGAATCCACTTCCGATTTAACCGTACCTGAGCCTGATATTACTGAGGTAAAGGCACATTATCGTAAAAGAACACGCCTTACAACGGACAAATTACCCAAGGATCTGCCTGTTGAAGTAATCGAACACGAGCTTCCGACAAAGGAATGCGTATGCCCGGATTGCGGCGGCGAATTGCATACAATGGGCAAAGAAATTCGCGAAGAGTTTAAGGTTATTCCCGCAAAGGCAATAATTGTAAGGCATGTGCGGTATGTTTATTCATGCCGGAATTGCGAGGAGACCTCCGATCATGTACCTATTGTAAAGGCAGACATGCCTGAACCTGTCATAAAGGGCGGTTTTGCTTCTCCTGAGGCAATTGCCCATATTGCAGCACAAAAGTTTGTAATGGCGTCACCCCTGTACCGTCAGGAGCAGGAATGGAAGCAGAACGGTATCCTGCTTTCAAGGCAAACCATGTCAAACTGGCTGATCAAAGCTTGTAATGATTGGCTGGAGCCGATATATGAAGAAATGAAACGCCGCTTATGCAAGCACAATGTGCTGCACGGGGATGAGACGGTACTGCAAGTGCTGAAAGAACCAGGTAAAACAGCACAGTCCAAGAGTTACATGTGGATGTATCGTACCAGCGGCGAGGCAAGACATCAGATTGTACTTTATGACTATCAGCCTGACAGAAAGCATATACGTCCTGAAATATTCTTAAAGGATTTTTCGGGTTATTTGCATGCAGATGGATATGAAGGATATCATAAGTTGCCTGAAAATATCATTGTTGTTGGTTGCCTGGCACATCTTCGACGCAAATTTTTTGATGCACAAAAGACCCTACCAAAGGAAAAGCAATCGGATTCCAATGCGGCAAAGGGAGTTGCCTATTGTGATAAATTGTTCCGTTATGAAAAACAGTTCGCTTCACTTTCCCCAGAAAATCGGTTTAAGGCGCGTGAACGACTGTCCAGACCTGTAGTTAATGAATTTTACAACTGGATTGAAGGCTTAAGGGCATTACCAAATACCTTACTTGGCAAAGCTGTATATTATGCTCAGTCTCAGAGGAAATACTTAGAGAGGTATTTACTGGATGGGCGTCTGGAAATCTCAAACAACCGTGCAGAGCGCAGTATCAAGCCATTTGTTATCGGCCGCAAAAATTGGTTGTTTTCCAACACACCAAATGGTGCAAGGACCAGCGCAATATACTATAGTCTGATAGTAACTGCAAGGGAAAATGGCTTAAACCCATTTGAATACCTGACATGGATATTTACTAACGCTCCTAACCTGGGAAAACCGGGTTATGTATCCTCAGTCGAAGACCTTTTGCCCGACAGTACAGTTTTACCGGAGAGGGTATTTACTCCGAAATTAGAGGATGAAAAGCCAGAAAAACACGCATGGGAGGAAGCCTGACATGGCTATGAATATTGATTTTATGATGGAAATGGTTAAAGCATATCTATCAGGAGAAATACCACGTTATATATTTGAATTGGATTTTCAAACTGAAATTTTAGCACGTTACAAGAAAATGGTGCGAGAAGATAGGGAATATGCGGAACTGTTTTATGATTTGATTTCAGAAGCCGGTGTAGATGCAGGCGATGGATTACCTGATGCAGAATTCAAACGGCTGATTCGCAGACAGTATAATGAGGTAAAAAGTATTGCCAACGAGTGATTCTGCTAGTCCTGACGACGGTCATGTGTACAGTTATTTGACGCTTACGAACCTTTAGCGACGAGCTTATACTTTTACTTATTTGCACAGGGTTCCTGAATTTCAAGGAGAATGCCATGTTGTACAGTGCTCTGGAAAGCTCCCTGCGGCTTTTAATAAGATTTATCTCAGTGTCGATAAGGGTCGGCAAGCCCGGAACCGAATACTTCACCATTTCGGGAAGCCCTCCGAATTTGGGGCATATATATT
>CAZUGK010000260.1:0-3876 GCA_964619815.1 uncultured Clostridiaceae bacterium
CAAAGAAATTTTTAAAGAAAACAGGATCGGATTTTTGGCACTGGGGCCAGAGTGATTTACAGGCTCTTGGAGCAATTATCAAACTTAACTTAATATCCCATTTCAAGCTTTATTTCTTCTCCATAGTGATATCAGCCTTCAGGGATACTAAAATACGAGTTACATTTCCTTAACAGGAAACCCTCGGCATTTCTTCTTTGATTTCTGATCGTGAGTATTGTTCTACTGTTTTTTAACTGGAGATTCTCTATATCCTTATGAACAAACTCCTATAGGAATTGGGTAATTATTACCAAGGTAATTTACGATAAACAAATTCCGACGTGATCTTGTAACACCAACATACCATACATATGCTTCATTTTCACGGCCTTTTTTAGTATGCATTGATAGGTTTACAGACCTTGTAATCTCATTATGCAAGAACACACTGTCTGCCTCCATTCCTTTTGCGCCGTGAATTGTCAAAACCTGCATCTTTTCTATGTCTTCCGGCTGTATGTAAGGAATGTCCATTTCAATTGCTTTTTCAAGCTTGAATCTGTGAAGGCCCTTTATTATACAACCACCAAGTGGATTCTTTCGAATAACATCGAGTAGTCCATTTGGTAGCCATTTCTTACGCAGGTTTTTACTTTTTTTGTCTTCTCGAATAGCTCTTTTTTTCTTTGATTTGTTCTTTCCGACTAAAAAAGGGTCTACCATTGGATACCAATCTAGTAAACAACAGATGTCGTCTGCTGTGAGGAATTCGTATTCTCTGATTGCTTTTATAGTATTGTAGAGTTGCACGTGCTCATCTGACCACGCATAGTCTTCTATTCCACCGAAAGGAATCCCGAGCGAAGCTAAGGTTTTTGCCACTTTATAGCCTGTGTAGGCAGTTCTAACCAAGTGAAATGCTTTGTAATTTGGGTTTCGTGGTGTATTCCTCATGAAACTGTAGAGTTGACCACTATCCATGCTGCCAATATAGCCATCTGTTTTTGTAACAGTTATATCAGGTACATGGTATGGAGTCCACATTTCTATGATTTTTTCTGCAACCTTCCATATGTTTTGTGTGAGTCGCTGACTTACTGGAAGCACAACAGTTTCGCCAGCCCACTCAACGAAATGCCGAGGGTCAGCACCCCAAAAAGGGTATAGTGTCTGTAGCGGGTCGCCTGCAAGATATACTTCATCAGCTTCAGTGCTCCACATCTTAGCAACATCATAAAGTTGTGTTGTCATGTCTTGGCATTCATCGTAAATCTGAATAGGGCAGCCAGGGAAAAGACCATCCCTGAGGACTATTTCCAGCATATCGGAGAAATCTATTTTGTCTTTTTCTGACTTCCATCGTTCGTAATCTTTCACGAAACGTTTCAATTCTGCGTAGGATTTCTCGCTATCTGTACAATGGATGTACATATCAGACATTGGCGTTCTTGTTGACTTATAAATTCCGTAGAAATTCAGGTATGGGTCAGTCTTTGACATGAAAAAATCATCAGCTATGATTTTTTTCTCTCCTATATCATATCCACATTCTTCTCCGAATCTCCTGTAATCCCTGCTCTGCATTATTGGTGATTCTGAAATTTTACCTTCATGATTTACTCTAGGTCTCTCGAGGTATCCATTTTCTGCTAATAATGATAGACATATCCCGTGTGTTGTGTTGATTCTCCTTGTATCATCAAGACAAACACCTGTGGCTTTCCTTATTCTTACTTTTGCATCATCTGCTGCATTTCTGCGATATGTAGTGAATAGAATTTGCTCTGGCTTGTAACCTTCGTAGAGAGCTTTCTCAAATTCAGAGATTGTTTGCGTGGTTTTGCCTGTTCCCGGTGCCCCGTTTATCTTAATAACCACAAAAACACCCCCGAAAATCGAGGCTACCAATCCTTGTCGGGGGTGTCGGGGATTTATGAAGTTCAGCCCCAGACAAGTGAAACGATATATGCAGACTATTTTTTTCTACCTTGTCGGGGGTGTCGGGGGTGTCGGGGCCCATTTGAAAAAACATTTTTTCCTCCCTATATACCCCCGACAAATTCATTTTTGAGGGATTTTTTGATGTAAAAACAAGAAATTGAGACCACAACTTTTTGTCGGGGGTACACCTATTTTGCCCATGACAAACCCCCGACAACAGGCTAAAGTTAATTAATAAAGTGGTGATCATTAAAAATCACCGTAGAATGGGTTGATTGTTTTTATTTCATCCAGGTTCAGGCCGTGTTCTATCATACATGATTCAGTGAACCACCATACACAGCTAACTTTCTTGCTTGAATTAATTCTGCAATCAGGATTCTTCTTTCTTTTGTATTCTCTTCTATCCATTGCACGCCCAAGTTTTTCAATTGTAGTGACGAGCTTCAGTTCTTTGATGATCGATGATATATCTGCTGATTTAAGGAGGTAATAAAAAACACCTTCGTGATCCTTCCTTAGTAATGTCTTTCTTCCTCTTTCCTTGCTGGCCCAATCTGCTTTTTTACTTTCATCAACACACGTCAATTCAGTTATTGCGCTAATGAGTATATCAGCTTCCATCCAATCAATGCTTTCAGTAGGTTCAATCTCTACACAATCCTTCTCTAATGCAAGTTGGAAAATCTTCCATCCACTAGGCTTTCCTTTTGGAGGTTTCTTGGTGATTTCATAGGGTAGAAAACATTTAAACCGGGATTTGAACAGGTCTTCGAATTTTGCTTTACCTGCCATGAGGTCTTTATTGGAAATCGTTATCATGTCGGTCGAATCGTCAACTGACATATAGATTCTCCACGTGGCACCCTCTCCTTCACTTACTGGTTTTATTTTTTCTACTTTTGTTATAGCTGCAAGGAAATCCTCTACTCCCATACAACCTTCATTATCTATCTCTTCTTTTTCTCCGAAATCGAAAGCTTCCGCTAGTTTATTCATGATAAAACTCCTGATTATGAATATAGCCATGAGTAGAAAAGAAAAAGCAAGAGTAGTAAACGACAAGGAGGCCGATAGATATAAATACCTAGAAAACCACTGTTAAGTGACAGCTTACAATGGTTTAGGTGCGGCTACTTTTTCGTGTTCTTTCTTGTCCTTTGCTTATCCTAAACTGTCCTATTATTATTGGTTTGGTTTTGCTCTTCTAGTTATGTTATCTACAACTTTTACTTATTGGGTGTGATGATTCATTTATTTGAGTCGTCATCAATCCAACAGAAATCTATTTTCAGGGGGCATTTCTCCGACAAAGTAATTGTACAGAAGACTACCAACAAAATCACTTCGGGATAGATAGCCACGTTCTATGTCCATGAGTTCAACGAACTCTGGATATAGTCCTATGCTCACCTGTCTTTTCTTATTCTCGATTTTCTTCTGTGTCATTTTACGATCATCCTTATGCCTTTGATGAATCCTCAGCAACCAATCATATAAAATCCATAGTATAAATATTTATTTGCAAAAAATCGATAGCGGAAGAGCTCATTTTTATTTAATATATTAAACATTGAATGATTAATTCTAGATCATATAATTAAAGAAAGAGTCAAAAACAGATTAATTGGAGAAGAATTTTATACGCTAAAAGTGCAGATTTTGTTTGTTGGACTGTTAGAAAACAGTACTCAAGCAGGTATACAATAAAAATTTACACGTATCGATTTTAGAAATATGTGAAGCTCACCTGCCGCAACATTACATATGAGTGTCCATATTACACGCAAGTCTGGGCAGGAATCCAAAAATATCTCTAATGGTTGATATGGATAGGGAATTGTCCAACTGCTTTTAATAGGTTATATACAATCCAATATTATTAAGGAGTGCCAGGTTGCCAGTTCTTCCAAAGGACACTTTTCTCCCGGTAAGCAAGCTCATATTTACAAG
>CAZUGK010000261.1:0-3850 GCA_964619815.1 uncultured Clostridiaceae bacterium
GCTTCATAGTTTTCCGCTATTCCCCAATTTATGCACATTTCCACCGCCTTCTGTGAATACTCCATTGCCTTGTCGTATTCTCCCATGGCATAGAAGAATTCTGCCCTGCATTGAAAGAACAAATCCATAAGGTTTCCTGAATACTTGGAATTCATGAATTCTTCTTCTATTCCATTAATAGTCTGGATGGTCTTGTTATAGTCCTCTACCTCAATATTTGTAAGAGCCATATTAATGTGTATTATAAACTCCACATACTTGTCCCTTATCCGCGTTATGTACTCCATGGAATTCCGGTAGTATTGAAGTGCTTCGGAATACTTGTCCTCCATTCTAAAAATCTCTGCAAGATTGTTATAGCTGGTGCCCATGTAATATACATCACTTACTCTCCGGCTTATGCTCAAACATTTTTCGTAATACTCCCTGGCCTTCTGCATATCAGTATAATTGTTATAATATATTGAACCAACGGAATTCAAAGGATAGAGCATTTTTCTGTAATTGCCCATATTCTCAATAATCTGTATGCTTTCCTTTAATTCTACGAGACCTTCTTCGTACCTTCCTTTATATGCCTTGAACCTTCCGCAGACACCAAGCATCCTGGCATACAGAAATTTATATTCCTTTTTATCCATTTCTTTTAGGGCATTTTCCAATATCCTTATATAGGTACTGAATTTCCGCTTGTGGAGCATCATTCTGTTTATTACAAGTATGTGCTCATACATGCCTTTTTTGTATTCAGTAGTTCTCAGCAGTTTTTTAGCCCAGGCAAGATACTTGAGGGAAGTCTTGCTATCCTTCAATTTGTATAAAAGAGAATATTTTTTTATATATACGTCTATCAATAAACAAGTGTTCTTTGTATTCTTGGCAATGCTCTCTACAATACTGTAATGAAAAATAGCTTTTGAATACTCTCCTATACATTCGTACAGCTCACCTAACTTACTGCAAACTAATACCCTCTCCCCGGCAACATTCTCGCTTGAGAATATACTGTAAGCATGTTCAAGGAACTGAATAGCTTCATTCAAAGAATTGTTCTCAATCATATTTTTTGCAGAATCAAGCAGATATTCCTTAACTTCAAGATGCCAATTAGCCCTCAGCATTTGATTTATCAGTTCATCTTCGTTCCCTAAATTTTCACGGTTTAATTTACTTTTTAGCACATAAGCTGCCTTCTCATGATATTTCTGCCTCAGATGCGGTTCTATGCTTTCATACATTGATTTTTTCAAACTCATGGAACTAAAGCTGAAGGTTATTCCCCATTCATTCTGATTTCTTATTAGTATGTTTATATAAGAGAGATAATTCAACTGCCCTACTAGTTTTTCCCCCTTAGCCTCTACAAAGTTTTCTACGACATCTGCCGAAACAGCTATATTAAAAACGGATATTGCCTTTAAAATGTCCTGGTAGTTGGAGTTAAGCTTATAGACATTATTCAATGTATTCATATCATCAGCATATGAAAGCTCCAAAGACTTGCAGTCCACCTTGTCAAACACCCAGAAACCCTTACCGTCAACATATATATTGTTATTCGAAAAAAGCATATATATGGTATCATATATATACTCAGGACTTCCTTTTGTTTTATCATAAATAATCTTTGCAAAATCATAGGGAGCCTTGTCCACACCCAGAACCAACCGGATAAACTCTGCCGTGTCCTCGAGGCTGTAATTCTTAAGTGTGATAGTATCCAGTATGTTCATTTCCTTAAGCTTTTTGCAATATTCCTTTGCTCCTGTGCTTTGAGAATAGTTTTCCTTGTCTATTGCAAACACAAGATAGGTTTTTGAACTACTCTGGCTCTTAAGTATCTCTTTGATAAGCTCCATTGAATCTTGATCTATCCATTGAAAATTATCAATTACAAAAATATAGTGGAATTTTTTTGAAGCTTCTGTTATGAAATTGTTCAATTTTTGTATAACCTTTTCCTTGCTGTCCTCCCTGGAATAACCCGCATCTGTACTTGGCGGCATAGATCTGTACTTGGATATCTGGGATATTGCAAAGTTCATGTCACCGACATACTTGTCTATAAGCTCTTTATCTACATACTTGTTTATACTTTTTATAAGAATTTCACAGACATTGAACCTCAGGATATCCGATTCGTTGAGAACTATATGGACAGGTATGAACCCTTCATGCTCTGCCTTAATTAATAACGTTTCTAAAAAATTGTCTTTTCCAGACCCTTCCGGACAAACTACCAAAGAAACTTTATTAGGTTTTTCAACAAAAAAATGTCCTTTTACATTGTTCATTATCCTGTCTATAAGGTTATATCGTCCAAGTGGCTTTATTCTAAACTGAGGCATGGCTTCAATATATTGCTTTTCTATTATGTTGTATTTTTTTCCGAAGCTTTCATTTATGCTAGAAATTATATCATCGACAGATTGAAACCTTTTATCCGGTTCAGCTGCTGTACATCCTTTTATTGTCTCAATAATTCGCTTATCCTGCAGACTGTTTTCTGCCAAATCAAAAAATGAATTGGAATCCTTAATTTTTTTATCCGTAAAATTCAGTCCGCTAAACATATAAAAAATAATAACGCCAATAAGATATATATCAGATAATGAAGAATATCCGGTACCATTTGTTATCTCCGGAGCCTCAAAGCATGCATTCCCCTCATCAATCACTACTCTGTCACTTATATTTTTCGGAAATGGTATTGTTAAAATCTTTAAATACCCTCCACTGTCATCAAAAACAACCTGCAAATCATTAATGCCAATATTTCGAATAATAAAACCTCTCAGATGCAAATACTTGACAGCAGAACATAGCTCCGCTGCCAGCTTCAAAATTAAATCCAAGTCCTTTCCCCTGCAATACTCAAATGCATTTATACTTTCAAAGTAGTCATATGTATAATAGAATTGATTTACTGCGACCTGCTTGTAATCAATAAGCCTGATTTTGTTAAAAAAATGAAAGTCCATAAGATTCTTATGAAAATACTGAGAATAATCATAAAAGTTATTTTTCATGTACTCTATGAATTCTTTAGTACTGTTCTGGAGGCAAATAATTCTCAAATGCTTAAGCAGGTTACTCTTCTGAATGTCTTCTACCACATATGTCGTCCCATATGAGTCCTGGCTTTTTGCTTTAACAACCTTGTATTGCTCATTAATAAATTGCATTTGAAATCATCCTCACTTCCAATAAGAACCGGCTTTTGACATAGAATACCATAAAATCAAGTATCTTTCTTTTTATTTTATCACACATATGAATTAATAGGTAAAGAAAACATCATAAAAAAGAAACGACATAGTTTCACATATCGTTTCCTTTTGTAATATTTATATTCTAAATTATAAACTGCTTGGATACATAATCAAGCTCTTCAACCATATCTGCAAGGCTTTTTGCTATCTGATATATGAAATTCATTTATGCTATAATTACATTGTCTTCACATGTAATTTCTTACATAATGAATAATATAATACTACATTCGACAGATTATTACAATATTCGGCATTGATAATTTTATTAAGTTTTTTTCAATATTGTGAGTAAAAAAAGAAAAGAACGATAGGATTTCTCATATCGTTCTTTTGTTACCCGGCGGCGATCAAGGCAATGTTTTGCCCCTCAAAGATACGCTTCAAGGAAGCAAAAGATTGCCTACCTTAATATATCGCTATCACAGCGAAGCTGTGCCAACGGGTAACAAAAGTAAGTTCCGGATATCTGCATACCTGCAATAAAATAAAGAAACGATAGACATTAATCTATCGTTCTTGTTGTTACCCGGCGGCGATCTACTCTCCCAGGACCCTGCGGTCCAAGTACCATCGAC